>CAYNXW010000192.1:0-5828 GCA_964401265.1 uncultured Pirellulales bacterium
CGGAAACGTCCAGTGTGTCATCGCCACCGGCATCGACATCACCGAACGCAAGAAAGCCGAAGACGCCCTACGCCAGTCACACGACCTCCTCGAACAACGCGTCACCCAACGCACCGCCGAACTCTCTCAGAGCAACCGCGAACTCGACCGGCGCTCCCGACAACTCGCGCGACTCGCCTCCGAACTTACCCTCGCCGAACAACGCGAACGACGACGACTGGCCACCCTCCTCCACGACCACCTCCAGCAACTCCTCGTCGGCGCCAAGTTCGGCCTCGAAGTCCTCGCCAAACGTGCTCAACAGGAACACCAATACGACGTCAACCAGGTCGCCAACCTCATCGACGAATCCATCAAAGTCTCACGCTCCCTCTCCGTCGAACTGTCCCCCCCCATCCTCCACGCCGCCGGACTCGCCGCCGGACTCGAATGGCTCGTCCGATGGATGAGCGAAAAACATGGCCTTGACGTCGATCTCCAACTCGATCCCCACGCCCACACCGACCGCGAAGACCTTCGCATCCTCCTCTTTCAAGCAGCCCGCGAACTCCTCTTCAACGTCGTCAAACACGCCGGCGTCACTTCAGCCGCCATCCGACTCCAATGCCTCGATACCGAACATCTTCAACTCACCGTGGCCGACGAAGGCCGTGGCTTCGACCCCGACGCCATCTGGCAGGCCGTACGTGAACTCACCGGAGGCTTCGGCCTCTTCGGCATCCGTGAACGCGTCGCCCTCCTCAGGGGCCAGCTGCACATCGACAGTGCACCCCAGCAGGGCGCTCGTATAACCCTGACAGCGCCAATCCACAAAGGAGACTCCGCTGCCCTCGGACAACCCGCCAGTCCTACCGTGCTTGGGCCGCTACCCGGTCACGCCATTTCCGACACCCTCACCATGGATGCGCCAGCAAACATACCCGAACCTCAAGTTGCACCCAGCGAGTCCGATCGGCCCATCATCCGCATCCTCCTCGTCGACGACCACACCGTCATGCGCCATGGCCTCTCGCTCCTGCTTGCTGACGAAGACGACGTCGACGTCGTGGGGGAAGCCGCCGATGGCCTCCAAGCCATCGAACAAGCCAGAAAACTCCAACCCGACGTCATCCTCATGGACTTCTCCATGCCCCGCATGGACGGCACGGAAGCTACCCGTACCATCCACCACGAAATGCCCCACATCCGCATCATTGGCCTGTCCATGTACGAGCAAGCCGACCGCGCCGCCGCCATGCTCGAAGCCGGCGCCGTCGCCTACCTCTCCAAAACCGAAGACCCCGAACAGCTCTTAAAAGAAATCCGCAATATCCACTAACGCCCCACTGCCCAGCTCCCCAATCTCTCATCCCCACAAAAGCGGCAACCCAGTAGGCACACCAACCACCTCCCAATCTCCCCCTGCTCCCGCCACCCCCACCCCCAACAAACCCCCGCGATCTCATCGCGGGGTCAGACCCCCAGCCCCATCAACCTTCCCCACTGCCCCCACCCCCCCCACGGCGAACCGGCGAAAAAAACAAGGCCTGAACCGTGTCGGTCCCGCAGGCCGGGCCACCCCTGCCCGGCGATTAGGCGGGGAACGACGTGAAATACTCTCAGAAAAAGTCTTCTCTTCTCCCGGCTCCGCCTCCGACTTCGCCGTGGGGGCCTGGGCGAAACCTCCTGCATACTGCCTTGTTCTCAAATCCTGTCAATCCTGTAAACCCCGTCAAGACCCCTTTTCTTCCAGGCGTTTTTGTGTCTCGATGGTGAGTTATTCCGGCCTGTTAAAATAGGCAATCCAGGCAAGATACACGTGTGCGCACTCCTGAAAATCACCCCTCAAAAACACCCCAAAAACGCCTCAGTTTGGCCCCAAAACGACCAAGTTTGACCCCAAAATGGCTCAGTTTGGGCCAATTTCGTCCCACTTTTTGCAGGTCGCTGACAAAAACGCGATCGCTACAATCGTTACATCTTATCTATCTTAGCAGAACTTTCTGCATCTTCTCTGCCATGATCGCGCCCACCACCCCCGTTTTTCGCCCAAAAACGCACCCCCTCCTGCCGCACTTCCGTCAGCAGCCCTGCTATGGGGCCTGGCCCTGGCCTCTACGCTACGCACCACGCCGAGCGTCTGGCTAATCGCAGCCGCACAATCCCCCGAAATATCGGTCTTGGACATTGCCTTCTGCCGAATTACTATACCATAGAGTGGTTGAACATTCCTACTACAGCCGGGACCCTTATGCCTAACGCCAAGAAACAACGTATCGTCGTCATCGGCAACACCGACAAGCCTCAAACCCTGGAGCTGGGCCGCAACCTGCTCGACTTCCTTGGCCCCCGCGTCGAGGTCGTCGGCAATAACATCTTTGAAAAACTGGACTTACAGAACCTTCCGCCCGCCGACTACGCCGTCGTCCTCGGCGGCGACGGCACCATCCTCTCCACCGCCCGCGCCATGCGCTGCCGACAGATTCCCGTCATCGGCGTCAACATCGGCAAGCTCGGCTTCCTCGCCGAGTTTTCCGTCGATGAATTCCGCCACTGTTTCGACCAGATCGTTTCCGATACCTCGCTTATCACCCAAAGGCTCATGCTCCGCTGTGAAGTCCACGGACCCAATCGACCGGAAGCTATTGTCAATACAGCAATTAACGAATTAGCCATCGTTGCCGGCCCCCCCTTCCGCATGATCGAAGTCTCCATCGCCATCGGCGACGAGCACCTCGCCGTCACCGCCGGCGACGGACTGATTGTTGCGACCCCGACCGGCTCAACGGCGTATAATCTATCGGCGGGTGGACCCATTCTCATGGCCACCCTGCCCGCGGCCGTCCTGACACCCTTGGCAGCCCATTCGCTCAGCTTCAGGCCCGTGGTCGTTGACCTTGACAAACCACTCGTCTTACGACGCCACAACGGCCACGCCGCCACCCGCCGACATGGCGAGGCAGCTGCAGGTCCACACGGCGGGGCGGTCATCGTCACCATCGACGGACAAGTGACGATTCCACTAAAGCAAGAGGACCAAGTGCGAATTACCCAGGCTCCCGAGCCATTTCGACTGGTGTGCAACCCCCAACAGGGCCAATGGCGACTGCTCAATGCCAAGCTCAATTGGGGGGCGTTGCCCAACTACCAGAGGCCCATTGGTTAGGAAACACGATCATGATTAAGTCGTTATTGAGAAAGATGTTAACGGTCTTGCCGCTCCTGGCGCCCCTATGCCTGGCCCCGGCCTGCCTCGCCCAGGTCTACGCCAGTCAGGACGGCCATTACCTCGACGCCAACCCCCGCTACGGCTCATTCGGGCTCAATCCCAACGCCCGCCTTGACCCCCTCGTGCCCCGGCTGGGCAACATGATGGTCACCGGCAACGTGACCGGCGGAGCCAGCTTTCGCGGACTTGTCCCCTATCAGAGCCCCGGTGAATTCAGCGGTACCTTGGGCAGCACCTCGCTGAGCAACTTCCAGCGTGATTCCTTCAGTATTGGTGCTGTCGCTTCACCGCGGCCCTACAATCCCTTTGTACGTGGCGGTTTCGTCGCGCCCTCCGTGCAGTCCCGCCCGCCCGGAGGCGCAACCCTCCATAGTTTCACCCCTTACGTCTCTACCTCCCGGGCCACCACCACCACGCAGGGCGGCACTATCGTAGGCACCAGCCAGCTCTACCAGACCTCCAGGCCCCAGGCAGGTCCTCCGCCGGCTACCTCCTGGGCCAGCAATCAGGTCAACCCGCTCGCTGTTCGCCCGCTGGGCCAATCGCTTTATTCCCTCAGATACCCTGGTGGCGGCCTCGATGCTGATCGCTTTGCCGCCACGTTGCCGCCCGGAGAGGTCTTTACGCCGCCTGGTTGGCAAGAGACGCTCCCCGACGGGAGAAGCCCGCAAGTTGCCCCCTACGACCCCTTCCTGCGAGAACCAGCGCCTGAGCCCCTGCAGCCAAAGGACTTACGCGTCCAGCCGCTCGAACCTGACCAGCTCGAACAGGGCCGCTCCGACCCGTCGGGCCAAGATCTGCCCTCCCAACAAGCGGGGCAGAGGGTCGGCACGCCGGGGGACCAACGCCCTGCCTCGGTCCTGGAGGAGTTTCAGGCCCAGCTCGACGGCCAGGCCGGCCTGGAAGGCTTAGCAAGGCAAGCCTTGAGGCCTCCACAGGACGCCGACCTCTCGCCGCGTCAGATCTCCCCAGGCCAAACCCCGCCAGGTGTGACTGCACGGGCAGGCCTGGCTGCCCTGCCGAGCGCTGACGCCCCGCCCGCCGATGCCGCCAGCCTCACGCTCAGGCCTGTAGTTACCCGAGAGGCCTTCGAGCAGCGCAGTCGTCAGCAGTACGCCCGCCATATGCGACAAGGTGAGCAGCTTCTCAAGCAAGGTGAGTATTATCAAGCAGTTAACGCCTTTGACAACGCCAGAATGTATCAGCCCAATCGCGGCGACTCCTACCTGGCTAAGGGTATGGCCCTCTTCGCCGCCGGCGAGTTTATGAGTGCCGGCTTCTTTGTCAACCGCGGCTTGCTCATTGAGCCGGCTTTGGCGACGCAGTGGACCGTGAGCGGCCTCAGCATCGACCCCGAGCGGGTGCAGCAGCAAATGGCGGAATTGCAGCGGTGGTACGGCGAGACAAAACGTCCGGAACTGCTGTTCCTGCAAGGGTTTATTCAGTACGTCGGCGGCCAGCTCGATGAGGCCCAAGCCACGTTGCACCAGGTCGCCCAGGCCGCTCCTCAGCAGCGGCAAACGATCGGCTACCTGCTAGAGGCCATCAAAGCGACGCACGCCGAGCAGGGGGAAGGTTCGTGAGTCCTGACGATTCTGGTGACCTGACAGCGCCGTCCCGTCCGTCGGACCGTCACGAAACGCCGTGCACCGAGCCTTCGCGACAAGCGCCATCCACTGCGTGTGCGGGCTGTCCCCAGGAGCACGCCTGTCGGGACGTCTGGGCGCAGAAGAACGACGGGCCTTTCACGGCTGGTGGGTTGGTTCTGGCGAGTATGCTGGTGTTTTTGTTGCCCCTGGTCACGGCGGCTGTCGGGGGCGTGCTGGTGCAAACGTGGGCTTCGCGGCCGGGTGCGATTTGGCCATTGGCGGGGGCAGCGGGTGGTTTGGTGGTGGGGGTGGTTCTGGCGCGGCTGATTATGCCGGCCTTGCGAAAGCGGTTCCATGTCGAAAAGTCCTCGTAAGATTATCGTAGGTTTGAGCGGCGCCAGCGGCGCGATTTACGGGCGTCGTCTGGTCGATGTGCTCGATCGCTGCGGCTGTGAGGTTCATTTAATTGTGACCGAGCCGGCGCGGGGCATTGTAGCGGCTGAGCTGGGCGTCGAACCTTTGAGCGTTGCGTCGCTGCTGGGCCGACAAAGCCAGCGCGTGAAGCTGCACGACAACGACGACCTGTACAATTCTATAGCAAGCGGATCGTGTTTGGCTGACGGGATGGCGATTTGCCCCTGTTCGAGCCATAGCGTGGCGGCGTTGGCGGCGGGGTTGGCGGATACGCTGCTGCTGCGCAGTGCTTACGTTACGCTCAAGCAGCGTCGGCCTTTGGTCGTCGTGCATCGTGAGATGCCTTTGACGGAGATTGATATCGAGAATATGGGGCGTCTGACACGGGCGGGGGGCATCGTGTGTCCCGCCTCGCCGCCGTTTTATATGCAACCCAAGACCATTGACGACCTCGTCGACACCGTTGTCGCCCGCGTCCTGGACCTGCTGGGGGTTGAGCACGATTTGAAAATGCGCTGGCGGCCTTGAGGGAAAAAAGGGGGGTAGGCAATAGCCTAATGGCGGGCATGGCCCGCCCTACTCGCTGCCCGGGCTACGCCTGCTATCTATGAATTACG
>CAYNXW010000193.1:0-2793 GCA_964401265.1 uncultured Pirellulales bacterium
GTTTGAGCATTTTGTGGGCGATGTGCTTGATGGGGCTGATGCCGCGATTGATTTTTTTGACGCTGTCGCTGAGGACGTCGAATCCTACGACCTTTAGGCCTGCCTGCCAGAAGGCGTGTGCGAGGGGCAGACCGACGTAGCCCATGCCTACAATACCTACGACTGGTTTATTTTCACGTGGTGCGGTTTTCTTGGCCATATCAGTTGTCCTTGTAGAAAGCGGCGATGCAATCAGCTACGTAGTTAATGTGGTCGTCGGTCAGTTCCGGGTAGACGGGCAGGGCCAGGACTTCGTGGCAGGCTTGTTCGGCAACGGGACAGTCGCCGGGTTGGCCTTTGAGGTTTGCAAAGCAGGCCTGGAGGTGTAGGGGAACGGGGTAGTAGATGGCGCTGCCGATGTTGTTTTTCTGGAGGTGGTGTTGGAGGTCGTCACGGCGGGGGGCTCGGATGACGTACTGGTTGTAGACGCTGTCGTTGTCCTGGAGGATGGCGGGGGTGGTGACGATGTTTTGGAGGCGTTGGTCGTAGATGTGAGCGTGGCGGCGTCGCAGGTCTGTCCAGGCGGCGAGGTGTTTGAGTTTGATGTCGAGGACGAGGGCCTGGAGGGCGTCGAGGCGGAAGTTGCCGCCGACCATGCTGTGGTAGTATCGTCGGTCTTCGCCGTGCATGCGGAGGGCGCGGCAGCGTTGTTCTAGTTTTTGGTCGTTGCCGAGGATGACGCCGGCGTCTCCGAAAGCAGCGAGGTTTTTGCTTGGGTAGAAGCTCAGGCAGGAGCAGTCGCCCCATTGTCCGGTGGCTTTGCCGCGTCGTTTGGCGCCGATGGACTGGCAGGCGTCTTCGATGACGGCCAGGCCGTGGGCCTGCGCGATGGGCATGAGTTCTTCCATTGGGGCCAATTGCCCGAAGAGGTGTACAGGCATGATGGCTTTGGTGCGGTTTGTAATGGCTTTTTCGACGGCGGCGGGGTCGATGTTGAAGGTGACGGGGTCGACGTCGACGAAGACGGGCCGGGCGCCGGTGCGAGCGATGGCTCCGGCACTGCCGAAGAAGGTGAAGGTGGGGACGATAACCTCATCGCCGGCGGTGACGCCCAGGGCCATGAGGCTGCAGAGTAGGGCGTCGGTGCCGCTGCTGACGCCGACGGCCCATTGGCAGCGGTGATATTCGGCGATGTGTTTTTCGAACTGGGCAACGGGAGGTCCCAGGACGAAGCGTTGGCTGGCCATGAGTGCCAAGACGGCCGGTTCGATTTCTTTTTTGAGGCTTTGGTACTGTTGGGTCAAGTCAAGTAGCGGAACTTGCATAAGCACGGGCTCGTCATCCCCCGGTGGTGTACGTTTTTTTCCACTTTTGTGCGTGGGTTTTTACTCTTTTACGTCGGTGCCGGCGGCGGTCAAGTCGTCGGCCTCTGGCAGACTGCGGGGGGTATCGGGTTCGGCCTCGAGGTAGTCGTAGTACGACTGATAGGCCTTGCCGAAGTAGCCGCCGCGTCGTGGTTTGACGCCGTTGAGAACGGTTCCGAGGATGCTGACTTTGTTAGCCTTTAGCTCGTTAGCCATTCTGTTGACCACGCCGCGTGAGGTCTGCCCGGCCCGGACGACCATAAGTGTGCCGTCGAGCATGCCGGCCATGATTCGGGCATCGCTGACCAGCAGTGCGGGTGGGCCGTCGACGACGATATGATCGTAGTATTGTCTCTGATTGTCCAGGAACTTTTGCATACGGTCGGAGCCGAGCAGTACGGCGGGGTTGGGGGGCAAAGGGCCGGCGTCGACGACATCGAGGCCGGGGATGCCGCTGGGATGGACGACATCGGCGGCGGAGGCCTGTCCCACGAGGACATTGCTGAGACCGCGGGGGCGGCCTTGGTGTGCAAAGAGCTTGTTGAGCGCGGGTCGTCGGAAGTTGGCGTCGATTATGAGGACACGTTTTTCCTGGGCGGCCAGGGTGATGGCGAGATTGAGGGCGGTGGTGGTTTTGCCGCACTGTGCGGAGCCGCTGGTGACGAGGATGGATCGGAGTTTTTCGCTGGGTGATCCGAACACCAAGTTGGCCCATATCTGCCGATAGGCTTCGCTGATAAGGGCCTGGGGTTTGAGGGCGGCGACCTTTTCGAGTTGTATTTGGCCCTCGTCGTCCTCGTCGTATTGTGGGATCATGCCGAGCAATGGTACATCGAGGTAGCGGCGGATCTCGGTGGGGGTCTTGATCTTGTCGCTCATGAATTCCAGGACCATGATCAGCAGGAAGGCGGCCAGGGCGCCCATGACGATACCGCCGGGCAGATAGACCTTCAACTTGGGCGATCTGCGTTTGCGGGGGCGAGCGACATCGCCCGCCCTCAAGGCGGGGTAACGGTCGACGTTATCCTTGGCTGTCTCGAAGATTGCGATTCGGCCGTCGAGTAGTTCCTCTTCCTTTTGGCACTCCTGGAGCTTACGATCGATTTCCTGTGCTTCAAGGGTGAGTTTATCAAGATCGCCCTGCTGTCTGGAGAGCTCCTGGAATTTCAGGCGGACCTTTTCCAGTTGTTGTTGACGTGCCTCGATATCAAGGGTGTACTGGGTGGCCTGTGCGCGGGCATACTGGCCTTCGAGTTCGCTACGGCGCTGGTTGATCTGGTCTTGCATATTATTCCAGGCGGAGATAATCTGTCGGACCTGCTGGTGTTCGTCGCCAAGGCGGTTGCGCAGGACACTGATCTGGTTTTGCAGATTAGACAGGTCTGCCCGGTACGCGCGCATGTAGGGGTCCTGTTCGATGGCGGCGATAACGGAGGGGGAAGTGCCTTGT
>CAYNXW010000193.1:2803-5787 GCA_964401265.1 uncultured Pirellulales bacterium
GTTCGTTAAGGGACTGTTTCCACTGCTGCTGCTGAATTTGCAGATAATTCAGTTGCTGTTCCAGAATGAGCCTTTCCTGTCGCAGCTCTCCCAGTTCGTCGCTGACGACGGTCCGGACGTTTTTGTCCCATCCGGGTGGGGCGTTCTGCAGGAGCCGTTCGCGTTGGTCGCGCAGGCCGCGTCGCTCGATACCGATCGCGTCTTTGCGTTCACGCAGCGTGCCCAATTTGTCACCGGCGCCTCTGTCGGTCTCCTGCTCGATCCGGTGCCACCAAGCCTCGCGGATGGTATTGAGCATGTCTTGGGCTTCTCCGGCTGTAGGTGCGCGCATAGTCATAAGGACAATAGGAGAATTTCTAATTGCCGTGGCGCCGAAGGCTTTTCGCAGATCCTCCAACTGTTTGGTAGTGTCGTTTTTCCGGCTGGTGAACCAGGCGGTTTTTTTCATGGAGGGCAGGGTCAAGACGTGCTGAATAAAGTCAGGGCTATGGAGGCGTTGGACCTGTTCCTCGGTGGCAAAGGTAATGGCATCGCGGTGCATAGGGGTATTGACGGACCTCAAGGCACTTTCGAGGTTCGGGACCTGGCATTTGATCATGGCCTTGGCCTCGTAGGTGGGGTCTGTGACGTAAAACGTGCCGAGACCGCCGATGGCGCCGAGAATGACGAAGACGACGATGATCCAGACACGTCGTCGCAGGATGCCCAGGATATCGCGTGGCCCAAAGGCGGCGGATGTTGAGCCTGTCATGGGTGAGCGGCGTGGAGCCAAGTTATGCGATTGTGGGGGTAAACTCATTTGTCGTGTCACGGCACTACCCTCCCGAGGGTAACATTAAGTATTTTTTGTCAAAGACACATTGGGTCTGCAGGCCGGTGGTTATATTAGCGTCCTAATTCGGCGAGGGCCTGGCGAATCTGGGTGGCGAGAGTTTGGGCCTCTTGGGAGTCGCCGGTCTTCAGGGTTTCGATGGCGGCGTTGTACTGATTTCTCGCGGCGGCTTTTCGTCCCTGGAGCTGGAGGGCGCGTCCGAGGCGGTAGTAGAATTCGGCTTTGACCGGTTCGCCCATACGCAGTGCGGTTTGAATGGCCTGTCGCATGATGCGTTCGGCCTGTTGATACTCATTTTTGCCGAGCAAAGCGCCGGCGAAGGTGTCCATGACGTTGGTGTTGTTGGGCAGGAGCCGGTAGGCCTTTTCGGCGAGGACGGCAGCTTCGTCTTCGTTACCCGGTTGCAGCACCAAGCGGTAGGCGAGGTTGTTGAGGGCGAAGGGGTTTTCAGGCTGCAGGTCGAGCAGGCGACGATAGCACTGGGTGGCCTGGTCGGCCTGGCCGTCGTTTTCGTAGGCAATGGCCAGGTACCGTTGAACCGTGGCGGCCAGAGGCTTGCTGGCGTTTTCGCTGGCCTTTAAGAGCAGGTCAATCTGCTGCTGGACTTTGTTCTGGGCGCCGTAGAGTTGCGCCAACAGGACGCGCATGGCGGCGGGGCTATCGGGTTGGGTCAATTGTTGCTTAGTCCACGCCTCGAGGGAAGTAGCGTCGACCAGACGGAGCAGTCTTTCGAGGACGACCCTGGTCTGCTCGGTGTTGTGGGCGGCGAGGGCCATGGCCTGTTTGAAGGTAGCCAAGGCATTTTGCTTGAGGGTAGCGTTGGCCTGTTTGAGGGCGATCGCATACTGGGCGTGGGCCTTGTTGACCAGCACCAGGGCCATGGGTTGCTTGTCCTTTGAGACGGCGTCGGCAAAGGCGATGGCCTCGGCGTAACGGCCGTAGCGGACGAGCATGTCCTCGTATTCGAGGGTGGCGATGCGACGTTCGGAACTGTCAGGCTCGCTCAAGTCCCATGCTTGCTTCATGCGGTTGGCGGCCTTTTGAAAGAGCGACTGAGCGTTGAGTTCGCGTGCGTTGCGTTTTTCGACCTCTCCGTATTCGTCAAAGGCACGGGCGGCGTTGATGCACAGTCGGGCGGAATCGGGGGTTGCCTCAAGCGCCTTGTCGTATATGGCCTGGACCTCGCTCCACCGGTTGTCTTGCTTGAGGTAAGCGAGCAGGCGTTGCTGGACGACGGGGATGCCAGCGCGATCGGCCTGCGCAGCTTTGAGTTCGTTGATGGCATCGTCGCGTCGTCCCTGGGCCCAATAGACCTGAGCGAGCAGGATACGTTCGGGTCGGTTGCCGGCTTGCAGGAAGCTGCGAATGGCCTTCAAGGTGGTCTCTGCCTGGGGGTATTTTCGGTCGAAGTAGAAGGCCTCGGCCTGAAGCAGGGAGGCATCGACGCGTAGTTTTCGGGCGGCCTCTTGGTCGTCGATGATCTGGCCGGCCAAGGCGGCGGCGGCGGCATAGTTTCCTTGACTCTGTTCGATTTGTGCTTCCAGCAGCGCGGTGCCTTTTTGTTCGGGATAGTTTTCTTTGAGTTGTACGATCAGGGCGGCGGCCTGCTCATACTGGTTGTCTAGCGATAAGACCTGAATTTGTCGCATGAGCAGGGCGGCGTTATCTTGCTCTTGGCGCAGTTGCGCATAGGTCGTGGCGGCCTGGCCGAAGTCTCGTTGGGCGACGTAGATTTCGGCAAGGAGCTGTTTTGCCTGGCGGTTGGCGGCGTCGGCCTCGAGCACTTCCTTGACGAGAGTCTGGGCCCGACTGATCTGTCCGCGTTGGCGAAACTGCTGGGCCAGTCTGAGCTTAACGCGGGCGCCCTCGGCACCGGTCGCCTCGCCGAGCACCTGCTGGTAGAGGGCTTCGGCCTGCTCGACCTGGCCCAGGTTGCGGAGATGGTTGGCGTAGGCTTCGGTAAGATCAACCGATTTTGGATGGGCCTTGAGGGCTGCCTTGTAGGTGGCTTCGGTCTCGCCGCGTAGTTGGGCGACACGTGTTTTGAGTTGCTCCGTGATGGTATTGAACGCCTGATGGCGGTCGGTCTTGGTGGCCCGTTGTGCTTCGGTGGCCGTCACCGAGGCCAGGCTTTCGAGCTGGTCGGCATACT
>CAYNXW010000194.1:0-5748 GCA_964401265.1 uncultured Pirellulales bacterium
AGAGATTTGAGGTTGATGCGTCTCAGGCAAAGACGATGGCGGCGTAGCCGACGCTGTCGGAGGATGATCGGCTGAACTGGTTGGCCATGATTTCGGCGCTGGTGGAGTGGGCAAGGAGGTGGCCTTTTTTGGCGCCGAGGGCCTGGGAGGCGGCAACGGTGGCGGCGACGGCGCCGGCACCACAGGCGCTGCCGTAGCTGTGGGCGGTGTCGAGGAGTTGCGCGGCGTCCATGCGCAGGGTCTGTTCGATGAAGAAGCGGTCATTCTCGCGTTTGGCCCAGTCGATGCCTTCCTGTCCGGTGCCGTGGGGGGTGAACATATAGGATGGGCCGTAGTGGGTGAGGTCGGTGGAGCCGATACAGATGACCTTGTTGGGCGCTGCGGCGACGGCGCGGGCGACAGCTTGGCCGACCAATGGTGCCTGTGGTGTTGGAGGCGTGAGCACCGGTACAATTTTTGCCTCGGGGAAGAGGTGAGCGATGAGAGGCACCTGTACTTCGATGGAGTGCTCCTGCGTGTGGGCGTCGGTATCGACGAGCATGAGGTCGGCGGCTTGGGCGAGGGCTTTGCGGGCGAGGTGTTCGTCGACGTCGACGGGGCCGAGGGGTGTGTCCCATTGGCCGGCGTCGTAGAGCATGGCGAGGGGTTGGTTGGCGCGGTGTACGGCGCCGAAGACGACGAAGGTGTCGACGGCGTGCTCTTGCTTCTTGATGGCGGCCAGCGTCAGGAGTGCCAGCGAGCCGCTGAAGACCCAACCGGCGTGGGGGACGATGCCGCCGGTGATGTTTGGGGGCAGGTCGGGGGGCAATTGGACCTGGGCGAGCATTTGCTCGATGTGCAGGGCGCAGGTGGGGCCGTCGGCTTCGTAGAACTGGCCCGCTACCGCTGCTGGTCGGACGGACATAGCAAGCTCCTTTCGTCGTTGACAGAGCCGGGGTCTTTCGCTAAAGTGCACCGCGCCGGTGTCTTAACCTTAGTAGTTTATGGCGTGGGGGCAGTCGCTGCCAAGGAGCAAGTCGCCAAAAGTGTGTTTTTTTGTAGCCACGGAAGTCATTGGGAAAGAGGGCATATGGGTATCAAAGCAACGGAAATGAAAAAGGGCATGGTCCTCAAGATCGACAACGAGCCGTGCATGGTTCTCGATTACCAGCACGTGAAGCTGGGCAAGGGTGGAGCGGTCCTGCAGACCAAGCTGAAGAATATTCTGACGGGGACGATCATTACGCAGCGGATCCGGTCGGAAGAGTCTCTGGAGCAGGTGTTTATGGACAAGCAGCCTTACGAGTATCTTTACTCGGCGGCTGGCGAGCATGTGTTCATGCACAAGGAGACTTACGACCAGATCACGGTACAGGAAGAGACGTTCGGGGATGGGCCCAAATACTGCAAGCCCAACACGGACGTGGAGATTCATTTTTATGACGGCAAGCCGCTGACGGTGATTCTGCCCAATTCGGTGGAATTGGAAGTAAGCGAGACGCCACCGCCGATCAAGGGTGCGACGGCGACGAACCAATACAAGCCAGCGACGCTGGAAACCGGTGTGCAGGTTCAGGTGCCGCCGTTTGTGGAAATGGGCGAGGTGATCCGGGTGGACACGCGCACGGGTCAATATCTCGAACGCGTCAAGAAGTAGGCTTGGTGTGCGGTTCGTCGTGTACGGGCCGTGGTGTCGTGGGGGATCTGTGCGTCTATTGGGGGCGTGCGGAGCGGGAGGGGGAAGGCTTGGTATGTGCAGGTGGCAGGGGGGTGTCGAGGCGAACGGGGGCCAATCCCACGGTAGAATAGACGTCGGGGCCGCCTGCGCGGAGGTAGTCGACGGTGGCATTGAGTTTCAGGATTTGGCCAATAAGCTGAGGGGAGAGTCTGGGGGGAGGTGGGGCCTGGCATCGTGGGCAAGGCTGGGTGCCGCGTCTGTCACAGCGATCGCAGGAGATGAGCCCTCGGCCTTTGCAGTTGGGGCAGGGTTGCCAGCGGGGTTGTCTCATGGCAGCGGTGGGGGCGGCGGGCGGACTCTGTCGCGGGGCGTCGGTGCCTCGGCCGCGACACGTGGGGCAGCGGAGTTGGCCGGTGCCGCGACAGGAGCGACAATCGGTGCGACGGGTGTTGCCGCAGTTGGGACAGAGCGGGGCCTGGGCAGCGTGGCGGGCGTCGTCGGTGAGGCTGGCGAGGGGGACCGGGAGGAAGGCTTGGGCGAACTGGGCGGTGTAGGGGGCGTGGGGGGCGTTGGGGTCCCAGTGGGCCAGGCTGTAGCAAAAGCCGCCGCGGTAGGCGTCGAGGGCGGCGGCGAGCTCATTGAGGGCACCAAGGCGGTCTTGTTGTTGGCGGCGACGGAGGGTAGCGAGGTGGTCGAGGGCGTCGATGTTGAGGGGGTTGGCAGTGGGGGCGACGCCAAGGCAGCAGAGAGATTGGCCTGTGTAAGTCTTTTTGTATTCGTCTTTTACGTCGGCGTCAGGCTGAAGGGCGGGGGCATCTTGTCGCGTGAGCAGTTCCCAGAGGGCGAGATTGCGGTAGCAGGCGTGGCGTAGCTGATCGAGCAGATCGGCGTCGGCAGGTGGGCGGGTATCGTCACAGGTGTCGCCTGGCAGGCGAGCAGCAGCGGTAAGCTGAAGGAGCAGGTTGAGCAGATCGCCGGTGGCGTGGGTTTCGGCGAGGGCTCGGTGGAGCGGGATTTGAGCCTGGGCGAGGCGGCGGTGGCGGGCGAGTTCGATCAGGTCGGCCTTCGTAGCGAAGCGGGCGGCGGCATGGTGGAGGCGGACGAGGTGCAGGCACTGGTCGGTAACGGCGGCGAGGGAGGCGACGAGGCGTTCGGACAGATCGGGTGTTTGAACCAGGTTGTCCTGTTGCGGGCCGCGAGGGTCACGGGCATCGGCTTGAGGCGGGTCGGTCTTTGCGGCGGCAGGGCTTGGTGCGAGGGTGTCAGGGTTCCAGTTGACCGTCTGCAGATGGGTAGCGGTGTAGCGGGCGTATTCGGCAGCGGCGGCGGTCAGGGCGAGCAGTGTTTGCTGGGGCTGGGCTAAGGGCTGACTGGTGGTTGGCTTGACGGCAGGCCAGGGTATAATTTTGGCGGAGGCGTTCGATGCAGGCCCGGCGTGCTGGTCGGGGTCGAGCTGACCGGCGGAGAGGCCGTAGTAGCGGCACCACCAGTCGACAGAGGCGGCCAGTCGCGGAGCGGAGTAGCGTAAGGGCAGGGCGGCGTCGGATTCGCCTGGGCCGTAGTCGGGCATGCGGTTGGCGTGGAGGAGGGCGCGGACGATAAGGTGAGCGAGGCCGCGACGGCGGGTTTGCGAGAGGATGTGGAGTAGACGTATGGGAGTGTTGTAGTCTGGAATAGTTCGCAGAGCGTTAAGGATGCGGGCGGTGGTGCGTTCGTCGGGGGCCGGGGCGCTGGCCAAGGCGTCGAGGAGGACGCGGGCGGCGTGGGTGGAGTTGGCCAGGCGAAGTTCTTCGATCGCACGGTAGCGCACAGGTCGGTTGGGGTGTTGAAGCTGGTTGCGGAGGTCTGCGACCAAGGGGGGCGGCAGAGCGTTGGAGGCGGAAGCGGCGGGTAGGGCGTCCTGGGTTAGCCGAACGGTGCCGATGAGTTCGTCGGTGGGGTAGGGGGCGTCGAGAACGGAGGCGAGCAAACCGGGATGGGCGTCGGGCCGGTTGGCCAGGCGGGAGGCACAGTCGGCAGAGGCAAGCAGAGCAAGGGTGACATCGGCCAATTTATCGGCGGGCAGGCGGGGATTGGCGTAGACGCGACGGAAGTCGTCGAGGCGAGGCAAGCGGGACAGGGGCGGCACAGGGAGTTGGTAAGGTGCTTTGACGGCGGTGTCGGCGGATTCGGGTGCAGGCTCAGGGTCGGCCGTATCGCCGTCGCGTGCGGACGGTGCAGGGCGAGCGAGAGTGTTCTGGTCAGCGTTTGGGGGGGCTGGGGCGTCGGGGGATTCTGTATCAGCAGGGGGGTCGGGGTCGGGGGAGTATTGCGCCGGGGTGCCGGGAGCCGGAGCGTGAGGGGCGTGCGTAGCCGTTGGGGCAGGCTGGGCGAAGAAGAACACAGCCAGGAGCACGGCAAGCAGGGCAATGGCGAGGACGGCGAGCAGGCGGCGATGGCGGGCGAGGACGGAGGAACGGCCGGTCACGGCGAGATCGACCGAGGCAGGGGTAGCCGAAGTGGGCAGAGGTGTTGGCTCCGGTTCGGTGAAGAGATCAGCTTCGGCGAGGGGCTCGGGCGTGGCGGCGCGGTTTTGATGGGCGTTGAGGAGGCGATGTGCACTGGCGGCGGGCAGTCCCATGTGGATGGCTTGGGCGACAAAGGCAACGTACTGTTGTCGCGAGATTTGGCCTTTAGGGCAGGTGGTGGTGAGGAGCTGGAGGAAGCGGTTGGTGAGTTGCTGGAGGTGGGTAGCTCCCAGGCGGGCGAGGCGTGGGCTGGGCGCGGGCAGGCGGTCGACGACGGTGTGAGCCTGGGCGACGGAGACGCCGATGCCGGTGAGTTGGTCGATGAGGGCGGCGCGTTTGTTGTCGTCGAGGGTGCCGTCGAGGTTGAGGGCGGCGTGGAGGCACTGGTTGGCGCGGGCGACGAGGCTCTGGCGTTGGAGCTTGCTATCCTGATGGTGGAGGAGTCTACGGTGTTTTTGCAGGCGGCGGTCGTAGGTGGCACGTCGGGCGGGGTCGCGGAGGACGGCGGCGGCGGGTTCGAGGTGCTCGTGTTCGAAACGAGCGATGGGGGCGAGGAATTCGGGACTGGGAATGTTCTGGCGTAGCTGTCTCTTGCGGAGAGCGAGGGCGTTATCGACGGCCTGGGGCGTGCATTGTTCGGGGGACAGATCGAGCAGCTGGTAGTGGGAGGGAGCGCCGCCGTGAAGCGGTATGCCTAGCAGTCGGTAGAATGTTTTCCAGGGACGCATAAGTCAGCCTCTAGCCCGCGTATTTCACGGGTTTTGTTTATGTTGGCGGTTCTCCGGGCCCGCTGCAGTGTTCGCGGCTCTATCAGTGCTGGCCATACTGGCTTGGGGATCGCCGCTTGGTGCCTGTAGATTAGACAGTGGAGCAGCAGGTCGCAAAGTGTTTTGGAGTCCGGCGAAGCGTTGTTGCCATTGGGGGTCTTTTATAGCCTGGTAGCGTAATTGGAAGTAGGCAAGTTGTTTTTTGGCCTGGTGGGTCTGGCCTGCGCGGTGGCGGACGAGGATAGCGTGGTATTGGGCTTCGTACCAAGGGGCGGTGTGGGGCGGCAGATGGCGGGCAAGGCGTTGCCAGGGGATCAGGGCGGCCTGGGGGCGTTGGAGGTGTTCGCAGCAGAGGGCGAGTTGGCGGAGGACGTGGGCAGTTTTGGGAGCGGGGAGGTTGTCGGCGAGCCACTGGTAGTGGGGCAGAGCTTCGTCGAAGTGGGCGTGGTCGTACAGGGTATGTGCGAGGCGACGGCGGAGGAGGGTTTCGGATGGTGGGTCGGCAATCTGGAGCTGTCGGAGGCGGACGAGACAGTAGCGTAGCAGTCGGACGAAGGGCTCGTCGGCGGGGGCAAAGGAGGTGGCAGCGGTGGGCGGGACAGCGTCGGCAGGGTCGTCGGGCCAGGCGGCGGTAAGCTCGGTGAGGGCACGGTGCAGCTCGGCGGGGTCCGGCTGGTCATCGAGGAAGCGGTCGAAGAGGCGGATGAGCCGGTCGGCATCGCGGGCAGCGGCATAAGCGCGAAGGCGGACGAAAAAGAGGCGTGAGACATCCTCAGGAATCATCTGCTCTATCTGAGCGATGATGGTAAGGGCCAGG
>CAYNXW010000195.1:0-5743 GCA_964401265.1 uncultured Pirellulales bacterium
CGACCGTGATCGTCTGGCCGCTATGCCTGCTCGCACTGATCGCCTTGCTCAGCCCATAATCGCCGATCTTGACATAGCCGTTCTCATAAAAGATATTACTAGGCTTTAAATCCCGATGCACGATCCCGCACTCATGCAAAAACGCCAACCCCTTGGCGATCTCCCGCAAAAAGAACGCCGCCTTCTGCTCGCCCAGCCCAGAGGGACTCTCCTCGATCAGCTCCCGCAGCGAAGGCCCCGACACATACTCCATCACCACGAAAGGCTTACCCGCCACGCTATGCTTGACGTCAAAAACCGTCACCAGGTGCGGGCTCTTGAGATTCATGCACTGGCTGATGCCCCGCAACTCGATATGCTCATAATTCGTAATCGCCTTGAGCGCCACCTGCCGCCCCCCGTCGCTCAGCGCGTAGTACACCTCCCCAAAGCCGCCCCGCCCCGCAGCCCGCTCGACCGTAAAACCCTCCAAAGGCCGATCACCACGCTGATACGTAAACTGCCCCATCACCAACCCATCCTAGCTATGATTGCTCGTGTCGCGGGCATCTTGCCCGCGCTCTTCCCGTGGCATGGGCATCTTGCCCATGATCTTACGTGTCGCGGGCATCTTGCCCGCGCCTAAAACAACCGTCGCCCCAGGCGACACCTCGGTCTTGCATTCTGCATTCTACCTTTCGCATTTCCTACACACCGGTATAATACCCTTGCTATCGAGGAGGATAGGGCAACGCTGGGAAGCGACCCGAGCGCCTCGGTAGCGGCGTACAGCATGGGGCACTGCCCTGACAGGTGCCGCCCTTTTTCAAACTCATGCTGGTGCCCTCATGCGATAAATCCCAGCCGCGAAGCGGCTGCTCTTCAATTGCCACCTTCCATTCTTAATTTCCCACTTCCTATGTCCACCGCGTCAAAACAAACGACAACCCGCCCATTCTCACCGACTTCTCCAACGCCACGCTCTCACCCTCACCAGCCGCCCCCTGCACCCGACAGCGCCACCGCCCGTCCTGCACGTACAGTATAACAGGATTCTCCAAATCGTCTACCCGCACGTGCGCCCCCGGCCCCGGCCCAATGATGATCTCCCGATCCATCAACACCACCGCCCGCACGTCAGGCCGCGGAAATCTCGCCGACGACAACGCCAGCAGCGCCGTGCCGCTCGCCGCGTTAGGCCTTCGAAACATCAATCGGCACCGCCGCGACAACGCCAACCGATCACCATCATCAAGCAGCGTGCTCGTCAGAGCCTTGCCGTTCACCTCCACCCGGCCCGGCCCCCGCAAAAAGTAATCCTCCTCCACCCGCTCGATCGTCGCCACCGGCAAGCTCGGCTCCGCAATCAACCCCACATCGCAAGCCCGCGACGCACTGACCGACCCCACCGTCACCCGCCGACCCGTCACCACGGCATAGCTGCCCACCCCATCCACCTGCAACATCAACCGTCTGCCCGGCCGCTCCTGCCTGGCCTCCATCATCACCTCTCCCGCCGCACCAGCTGCCCGCCCCGGCTCCAACCTGTCACCCCGCTCCGCCTCCTGTTCCGCACCCCCAGCCGCTGGACTATTCTCCGCCGCACCCGCCCCACTCATCGCCCCCAACAACCCCAAAGGCCCCGCCTGCAAACCGTCCAGACTCGCCGCCAACTGCTCTGCCTGCCCCAGAGCCTCCCTCAGCCACGCCGCCCGACCCACCATCGCCTCCGCCCGCCGCAAGCTCTCCGACGCCGCCCGCCCGTCGCCCCGCCGTATCGCCGCCAACGCCTGCCCACACTGCCGCAGCGCCCGCCCCAACTCCTCCAACTCAAACCGCCCCTGGCCCAACTCACCCAACGCCCCCAGCACCGCCGACGCCCTATCCAGCCGACCTGCCGTCATCTCCGCGCGCACAAAAACAGCCGACTGAGCACACAACCGCTCCGTCAGCTCCGCCAGCCGTTCGCTCGAACCATGCTGCCCCCGCGCCGCCGTCAACGCCGACGCCGCCCGACCAAAATCACCCTGCTCCAACGCCCGCTCCGCCTGGTCCATCGCCTGGGCCGCCTCACGCCGACGCTGCGCCGCCTCACCCAGCACCCCTGCCGCCGGGCCCTGGTCGCCGCCCGCCCCTGCCGCCAACGCCTCGCCCGTCGACAACTGCCCCGCCATCACCCGCCGCCGAGCCTGCGCCAACGCCTCTTCCTGCTCCAGCAGCCGCTGCCGCTGCCGGCCCAGCGCCGCCATCACCTCGCCATGCAAAGCCGCCACCTCCGCCTGGTTACCCGCCAGCCGAGCCGCCTTGTCCGCGTCCGCCCCGGCCTCGTCCAGCCGAGACGCCTCCAGGTGCTCCCGCCCCCGCGCCGCCAGCGCCGACGCCACCTGCCCCAGCAACTCTTGGCCCCGCTGGTGCTCACGCACATCGGCCGACTGCACACGTTGGTACGCCTCGTCAAGCCGACCTGCCGCCAACGCCGCCTCTATCTGTTTCAACGTCACGATCAGCACCGGTCCCGCTCCGCTCTAAGACCTGTTACACCCGCCAGAGCCCGTCGGGCAAAGGGCGTTTTCAGTACCATTATGCTACCAAAAACCCCTCTCCACCGCAAACCTGCCGTCTCACGAACATCTCGCCCTTGCGTGTCACGCCCATCTTGCCCGCGTCTTCCGTGTCACGCCCATCTCAACCATGATTCCTAGGAGCATGGCCACATTACCCGCGATTGAAGCCCCCTACGTCAGTAGGGGGGATCGCCTGGAATCCTGCCCACCCCGCCTAATCCTGCACCGGCGCCGCCCTCACCGCCGAGCTGACCGCAACAGGCTCGTCCACGGGCCCTTCGACCAGATCCGCCTCGCCCGGCGTCGCCCCGTCAGCCCCCTCGAAATAGGCGTCCACCTCCTCAAGCAGGTCCTGCTCGTCAATCGTGTCGATCGGGATCGGCTGGACAAACCGACTCTCGTGGGCCAGCACACGCTCCGCCACGTCGAGACGCTTCTTGATTTGGCCGATGAGCTTCTCCGTCCGGGCCAGTTTGCTGTTGTCAAACTCGATCCGCGAACCCGTCGACGCCGCCTGCACCAGCCGATACTGACTCTCCAGACTCTCTATCTTCTGCGCCAGCACCAACTTACGCGACTTGGTCTGTTCCAGCATCCCCACCGCCGCCGCCAGCGACTTCTCCCGCGTCGCTAAAAGACGCTCCTTGCCCGCCAGCACCATCTCCGCTTCCTTGTACTGCTCGAACCGCCGCGAAAGGTCCTCTTTCAGCTGCTCCCGCGTAAAACGCAACTGACCCACCCGATACGACGCCAACTGCTCATTGGCCAACAGCAACCGAACCTTCGCCACCCGCTGCTGCTCCGCCGCCAGGGCCTCTTCGCTACGTCCGATATCCTCACGCAACGCCGCGATCTCCACTTCTTCCTGCGCGATCAGCCGGATATTCGCATGCATCTCCGGGATGATCTCGTCGAGCAGGTCCCGCGCCCGACGCAGCTCGAAATCCGTCGGCACGTTCTCCTTGACCGCCGACCGCACCGATTTGGCGCCGCTACGCAGGTAACTGGCCAAATCCTGCCCAAACACCAGTGCCCCCAGAAGTAACCCGCCACACATCACCAGCAATCCTGTCTTTATCCACCGCTTAGCCATGACCTTAGACTCCTTGTCCCGAAACACCATAGGATGACTCACGCTCAAGCGACCGACCGTCGGCCACACCCACGTAGTCGCACCCCCGCCGCCTGTATTTCAGGAAACCTCCCCAGAAAAACCACACGAAAGGACATTTTCCTTGCAAGCCCCGCCTGGCTCAACTTTTTGCCGCACTTATTGACCCAACCACCCAACACCCACTTGCCCAAAAGGTCCTACCGGGCTAAGCTAGGCATAGAGACGGAGAGCCTCTCGGAGGCTTTCAGAAAAGGAGGCCCCATGCACATCGTGCACGTATTTGTCCAGGTCAAGCCCGACGACGTCGAGACATTCAAGGCTGCTACCCTGGACAACGCCCGTAACAGCGTCCAGGAGCCCGGCATCGCTCGCTTTGACGTCATCCAACAACAGGACGACGCCACCCGGTTCGTGCTCGTCGAGGTCTACCGCACTGCCGATGACCAACTGCGCCATCGCGAAACAGCCCACTACCTCAAATGGCGCGAGACGGTCGCCCCCATGATGGCCCGGCCGCGAGAGGCCATCAAATACACAAACGTCTTTCCCGAAGAGACCGGCTGGCAATAGCCTACCCCACATGGCACGCCCCAGTCCGCATAGTCCTTGAAAATGTAAGCAAAATGAGAACGTCACCTTCTAATTGGAGTCTGCTCATGAGAAAATACCGTTGCTGGTTCCTGTGTTGCTGTTTCTTGGGTCCCGCTGCCTTTGCCGATACTGTCTGGCATGATGTCGCCGGCCTTGTCATAGACGGCAAGGGATGGGATCAAGGCATAGGCACCTATCGCCGATTGCCCGACGCCGCCAAGGACAACATCCCTGATTCAGTCTGGCGCATGAGCACTCATAGCGCGGGCCTGGCCGTGGTATTCGAGACAGATTCGCCGTCGATCCAATTTCGCTGGACGCTTACCGGCAAACTCGCCATGGCTCACATGCCCGCAACGGGTGTCAGCGGCATCGACCTCTATCACAGAAACGACAAGGGAAACTGGTTCTTCCTATCAAACGGCCGGCCGAGCGGCAAGAGTAACGCCTCGTCGGTCCACACGGGCAACAACTCATCGAAAATGCGAGAGTACATGGCCTATCTGCCCTTATACAATGGCATAGAATCAATGGCCATAGGGGTTGCCCAAGGAAAACAATTCTCGCAACGCCCCAAGTCAAACGCCAAACCCGTGGTATATTATGGAACATCAATTGCCCAAGGCGGTTGCGCGTCCCGGCCTGGCATGGCGTTTACGGCGATGCTGCAACGACGTCTGGAACGCAACGTGATTAACCTGGGTTTTTCCGGTTGCGGCAAAATGGAGCCCGTGACGGCTGAGCTTCTCACCGAGATCGACGCATCGGTATTTGTCATTGACTGCCTCTGGAATGTGCCCAATAAGAACCTTGTCGAGCAGCGGGTGGTGACCATGGGCCAAACGTTGCGAAAGGCTTATCCTGAGACGCCCATATTGTTCGTCGAGCAATCGCATTTCAAAGGGCCTTTCCCGACCGAAGCGACCAAGGAGCAGCGAAAGGGTATCGCTAAACTAAAAAAGCAGGGGATCAAAAATATTCATGTTCTCGATGGTAAGGCATTACTCGGCGACGACGCTGAAGGCACGGTCGACGGTGTCCATCCCAACGACCTGGGCATGGCAAGGCACGCTGAGGCGTTGTTGCCCGTCCTCAAACAACTCATTGAATAGAGTATTCTCTGTGAGGTAAGCTATGGAATTCAAATTTGCATCGGCACACCGCATTCTCTTCGGCACCGGCCGCTCCGACCGACTCGGAGGCATGGCGTCGGGCTACGGAAAACGGGCCCTCATACTCACCGGCAGCCATCCCGAGCGAGTGCAGACCGTTCTCGACAATCTCAGCCGAGCCCTGGACGAAACGGCCATCTTCAGAGTGACCGAAGAACCAACCACCAACACCGTCAAACAAGCCCTGCAAACGGCCCGCAAAGCCAAAGCCAAGGTGGTAGTGGCCATTGGCGGCGGCAGCGTCATCGACACCGCCAAGGCCGTGGCGGCCATGCTGACCAACCCGGGAGCCCTGACCGACTACCTCGAAGTCATCGGAAAGG
>CAYNXW010000196.1:0-5735 GCA_964401265.1 uncultured Pirellulales bacterium
GCAGGCCTGCGAGTCGGTTGACGAAGACGGCTTCGGCGGCGAGCCAGACGATGACGGCGGCGGTGAGGAGCAGGTCGAGGGGGTCGTTCAGGCCGCCCAGGGCAACGACGAGACTGCTGGCACAGGCGGGGGGATGGGGGCAATTGAGTTTGACCAGTGTCCACACGGCCAGGGCCAAGGCCAGGGCAGCGCTGAGGACCAGAGGGGCATTGACATGGTCGAGTGAAATTGGCTGGCCGGTGAGGAAGCTGACGGAGTGATAGACCAGGGTGCCGCCGGCGAGGCAGGAGAGGTGGCCCAGGACGACGCTTCTCGGGGCGCCTGCTTTGGAGAGCGGCGCGGTGAAGAGGATGAAGGTGGAAGGTCCCAGGGCGGGAAAGACCAGGGGCAAGTTGGTGAGCCATGCAAAGAGACTGATGGTGAGGATGACGACGGCGCTGCTGATGGGGCTGACGCGGGCGAGGACCTGTTTTTCGTCCCGGCAGGCGAGCATCGCAGGGGTGCTCAGTCGGGCGCGCCAGAAGAGCAGGCGTGTTCTCAAGGTCAGTTGTGTTTTGCCGTTGGCCATGGCGACTACTTTTTTGTCGGCGAGAACGGTCGGCAATCGAGTGGTGCACAACAATGAGGCGGCCTGTGGGTTGGTCCTGGGGACACTCAGGGGAATTATCGGCAGACGCAGAGGGTGACTGCAGTGGGGCCCGTGGGGCAGGGCGTGCTGCGGATTGGGAGCGTCGAGAGGTCCGATAAGCAGGGGGGGCTTTTGAACAGGCAGTGGTTCTATCGAGCCGGGTCGAGCAGGTGTTTGCGGAGCAGGTCGAGGGCGGCGTTGCGGGCGCGCAGTCGCACGCCGGCACGGTCGCCGGGGAAGATGCAGCGTTGGACGAGGGTGTCGTGTGGGCCGGCCAAGGCGATGTAGACGAGACCGACCGGTTTTTGTGCGGTGCCGCCGGAGGGGCCGGCGATGCCGGTGGTGGCCAGCGCGTAGTCGGCGTGGGCGAGGGTGCGGGCGTTTTGGGCCAACTGGCGGGCGACGGTTTCGCTGACGGCGCCGTGGATGTCGATGTCGGCGGCGTTGACGTTGAGGGTGTTGATTTTGGCATCGTTGGCATAGACGACCCAGCCGGCGAGGAGGTATTGGCTGGCGCCGGGGATATCGGTGAAGGCGTGGGCGAGCATGCCTCCGGTGCAGGACTCGGCCAGGGCGAGGGTGGCGTTGTTGTCGGTGAGCAGTCGGCCGACGACGGCGGCAAGGGTGTCGTCATCGCGGCCGAAGATGAGTTGTCCGAGGCGCTGGCGGAGTTGTCCTTCAGCTTGGTCGAGCAGTGCAGAGGCGGCGTCGGGGTTGGGGCCGGTTGCGTTGAGGCGGATGGTGACGCAGGCGTGGGCGGCGGTGCAGTTGACGAGAGGGTTGCATCCTCGCTGCATGAGGTCGCCGATGCGTTGGGCCAGGTCGGACTCGCTGATGCCGATGGTGTGTAGGGATCGTGAGCGGATAACGCGTTGGAGAGCTTCTGGGGGCAGAAGTTTTTCGAGTGCGGGGCGGATGGACTGCTGGAACATGAGTTTCATTTCGGCAGGCACGCCGGGCAGGAAGAAGGCGGGGGTGTTCTGGATACGGGCGGCGATACCTGGTGCGGTGCCGGCGTGATTGGGCACAGGTTCACAAGTGCGTGGAATCATGGCCTGGACGCGGTTGGTGGGGGGCATGGGGCGACTCAGGCGATCGAAAAAGGCCTGGACTTGTTCGAGGGCGTTTTGGTGCAGTTCAAGGGGGACGTCGAGGGCGTCGGCGAGGGCCTGACGGGTAAGGTCGTCGTCGGTGGGACCGAGGCCTCCGGTGACGATGAGCAGGTCGGCCATGGCGGCGGTGCTGCTGAGGTGGCACGTGATGGCGGAGGCATCGTCGGGCAGGGTGAGTTGTTTGAGGACGGGGATGCCAATCTGGGCCAGCTGTTGGCTGATCCAGGCGGCGTTGGTATCGACGGTTTGGCCGATGGTAAGTTCGTCCCCGATGCTGATGATGATGGCGTTCATCATATTAGACGCTGAAGCGGAAGTAGATGACGTCGCCGTCTTTGACGGTGTAGGTTTTGCCTTCGAGACGGACCTTACCGGCGGCCTTGGCGGCTTTCATGTCGCCGGCCGCCATGAGGTCGTCGTAAGCGACGGTTTCGGCCCGGATGAAGCCTCGTTGGATGTCGGAATGGATGGCGCCGGCGGCTTCGAGGGCGCTGCTGCCGGCGGGCACGGTCCAGGCACGGACCTCAGGTTCGCCGGCGGTGAAGTAGGAGATCAGGTTGACGGAGCGATAGCACTGCTGGAGGAACTTGTCGCGGGCGAGTTCGCTCAGGTCGAGGTCCTGCATGAAGGCTTCGCGTTCGTCGGGTTCGAGGGCGACCAGTTCGGCTTCGAGTTTGGTGGCCAGGGGCAAAGGCGCCGCGTCGCTGGCGGCTGGCTCGATGAGCGGAGGGTCTTTGAGGGAGTCTTCGTCGACGTTGAGGACGGGCAGGACGGGCTTGAGGGTGAGAAAGCCGAAGCTGCGGCAGAGTTTTTCCTCTTCGGGCGATTCGATTCGTTCGCGGAGCGGTTCCAGATTTTCCGCCGCCTGGCTGAGGCGTTGCATGAGGGCGAGTTCGCGTTTGTCCTGATCGATGTGCGGGGTGGGCTTGGTGATGCTTTTCTTAAGTTTATCGATGCGGTTTTCAATCATTTCCAGATCGCCGAGCAGCATTTCGTTGTGCAGCTCTTCGAGGTCTTTGGCCGGATCGACGCGGTTGCGATAGGGGGCGATGGAGGGGTCATGAAAGGCTCGCAGGACCAGTACAAGCATGTCGGCCTGGCGGGCCTGGGCCATGAGTCGGCGGGCGTCGTGGCGGGCGGCCTCGTCGACGAAGCTGAGCCCGGGCAGATCGAGCAGGTTGAGGGTGGCCTGGGTGATTTTCTTGGGATGGTGCATCTGGGCCAAGACGTTGAGGCGTTCGTCGGGCACCTTGACGACGGCCTGGTCGGCCTGGTGGGCCATCGCTGCAGCGGCCCGGGTGTGTCCTTCGGTGACAGCGGAGAAGAGAGTCGTCTTGCCAGACTGGGTCAGTCCTAACAGAGCCACTTGCATATTGAAATCCTCAAGGTTGGGGTCGTCTCTAATTGTGCCTGCTGTGTCGTCAAGGCGTCGAAAGGCGTCTCGCGAGCACATGGAGGCCATATTGGCCCCTGGGTGGGGCCTTGTCAAGCGAAACCGAGCGGCGGGCCAGCGGGGATGACATTTTATCTTTGCCTGTGCGGTGTTGGGCAGCCTAGAATAATGATAACGGGCATACCTGCAAGGGCAGTCAGTGGTTAGGTGACATTGACGGCCTTGGTGCAGGGGGGGTGTGAGGGCTTTCGGCTGAACCGTGGAGAGAGCGTGAGGGACAATAGAAGCGTGGGGTGATAAGAGCGTCTTTGTGTGCAGACAGTTTTAGCAGTTGATTAAGGAGCCTATCATGGCGGAAGAAACGAATGTGACGGGACAGGGATCGTGCGGGTCGTGCGGAGGTCCGGGTGGGTCTTCTTGCGGCGGCCGTTTTTGGATTGTACTGGTGCTGTTGATCGCGGTGGGAGCGATTGTCTACTGGCAGGTGTCGAACAAGTCGACGGCACCGATGTCGGACGCGCCGGACGCGGCGGGCGCAGCGACCGAGGTGCCTTGGGGCCATGATTACGACGCCGCCCTGGCCAAGGCCAAGGAAGCGGGTAAACCCATCCTAATAGCCTTTCATGCGACATGGTGTCCGCCTTGTCGCGAGATGAAGGCCAAGACGTACAAGAACGCCTCCGTGGTGGCCAAGGCAGAATCGTTTGTGCCGGTATACGTGGACATAGACGAGAAGAAGGCCTTGTCGGATCAGTTCGAGATCAGAGGCATACCGCACTATGTCATCGTTTCACCCCAGGGCCAGGAAGTGGAGCGATTTGGAGGCTCCATGGCGCCGCATAAGTTCATTGCCGGGCTGGACCGGGCCCTGGGCAAGGTCAAGGCCGCGGGGGCGTAACCCTGAGATAGCCAACCGGGGACACAAAGGCCGGCCTGGCTGCAGCAAGTGCACGGAGGGTAACCCGCACTGGGCGCAATAGTGTACGTGCGGACAGGGGGCGGGCGTGCAAAAGGAACGCCCGGCCAGCGTGACCGGGCGTTTGGGATAGTAGAGGGTTGGTGACGCGGGCGCCGGTCAGCCGGCGGTGACAGCGATGCGTCGCGGCTGGGCCTCTGCGGCCTTGGGCAGCACAATACGCAGCACACCGTGGCTGACGGACGCTTCGATCTTGCTGACGTCCACTTCGTCGGAGAGTGCAAAGGAGCGTTCGTAATCGCCCGTCTGGTATTCGGCATAGGAGAGCCGTCGCTGGTCGGATGAGGCCGACTCGACCCGTCCGGCGATGGTGAGCACACGTTTTTCAACGTTGACGTCGACACTGTTTTGATCGACGCCGGGCATGTCCGCGACGACGACCAGGGCGTCGGGCCTTTCGTAGATGTCGGTGCGGGGGATGAACACGCGTCGGGAACGGGTGCGTTCCATGGGGGCGTCAGTTTGCGCTTCGGTTTTTTGCATATCGGTGGACTGTGCCTGTTTGGTTTGCATGTTGGCCATCGTTATCACCTCCTTATCAGGCTTGGGCCTTGACGGGAATGTGTCGTGGTTTTTCGGTTTGGGAGCGGGACAGTCTGAGTGTCAGCACGCCCTTTTCGAGTCGAGCTTCGGTCTGGTCGGGATCGACCTGGTAGGGCAGCAGGAGCGTTCGCACGAAGCTGCCGCTGGGGCGTTCCTGGCGATGGTAGGTTTCATTCTCGCCAAGTGTGTCGGCACCGCGTGAGCCACGCAGGGTAAGCGTGTCGCCTTGCACGGAGATGTCCAGGTCTTCTTCGCGCACGCCAGGTATTTCGGTGGTGACCACGAGATCATCGGGGCCCAACCAGACATTGACGCTGGGAAACTCGGCGTCAATCCGACGCGGGGCGTTGCCAAAAAAGCGGTCCATCTCGTCGCGTAGTTGGAGTATCTCGCGGAACGGGCTCCAATCCCAGGTAAATCTGTTTGTCAATCGGGCCATGGCAAAAACCTCCTTTCTAAAAGAGCTTGTTTCATGGTTTGTTTTACCTCTTTTCACTGAGGGGATGATTCGCAAAACTTGTGCCAAGCACCCTGAAGGGCTTTTGGCAGGCCTCAGGGGCCTTTTGGACAGTGCCGCGGGCGGGCGGCGCGATCCCCCCTGCCATTTTGGCAGCACCGAGCCAGCCAAACGGTGGGACACGTGGCGAAAGGGCGGTCTGCACGGTCAAGGCCAATTGAGACAAACGAAGCTGCTACCACCCCAGCAGGACCTACTCACAAGCCAATCGTGAGGTTCGCTCCCTAGTGCTGGCGGCGCGTCTGAGCATGGCGGTCAGTGGCGCGGACAAGGCGGAGATGGTATTCGCTGTGGCCGGCGCGGCCCCGAAAGCCTCGCACGGAGCCGGCCCTGGCGTGTGAGTCCAGCGGACGGGTGTCCCTTTTTTGGACACGTCAGGGCGAGCCGGGGTTTTACCAAATTACCCAGTTTAGCCTTCTTAACAGGCCGACAGAAGGCATAGGCCCATGTTGTCGCCCCCTGAAGGCGCCAACCTGTTCACTTGTCGGCGTGTGCAAGCGGGGGGGGCGGTGACAACAGGTTGACACTACTGGGCAAAAAATAACACGTTGCTTGTGCAACAACAG
>CAYNXW010000197.1:0-5704 GCA_964401265.1 uncultured Pirellulales bacterium
CGAGCAAGGTGGCAGGTCGGCCAAGGCTGATGCACCGCAGACGCCGGAAAAGGCACGTGATGCCAGTGAAGCCGAGGCAGCCAAGGCGGAGTCGGACAAGGAGGGTAAGGGTAGCGAAGCGCAGGCCAAGGCGGAATCGGACAAGGAGGGTAAGGGTAGCGAAGCGCAGGCCAAGGCGGAATCGGGTGAGGCTAAGCCAGAGAAGAAGGCACCGGCTGGCGAGGGAGAGGTGGCAGCGGACCCGAACGATCCGCTGGTGGCGATCAACTTCAAGGATATGGAGATGAAGGAGGTGATCCCGCTGATCGCGGAGTGGACGGACAAACGGATCATTCCGGATGAGCAGGTGATGGGCAAGAAGTTGACGATCTATTCGCACGAGAAGGTGCGTCGTAGCGAGGCGTTGGCATTGATTTACGCGTCGCTGCAGACGAAGGGGTACATGCCGGAGGTGCGGGGCGATGTGCTGTTTTTGAAGCCGGCGGCGCAGGCGAAGTTGATGTCGGTGCCGACGATCGGGCCGGAGGAGCCTTTGGCGTTGTTCGAGGACAAGGCGCAGTTGGCGCAGAAGTTTTTCCAGTTGAACAATTACAGTCCGGCGAAGCTGCAGCAGGTGATTTTGCCGTTGATGGCGGAGTATGGGTATTGTACGGCGGACGAGAGCACGCGGTCGCTGGTGGTGATCGAGACGATAGGCAATCTGCAGCGGATCGAGCGTATTATTTCGCAGTTGGACACGCCGGCGGCGGAGCCGATGCTGCTGGAGGTGTGCGAGGTGCAGCATGAGGACCCGGCGGAGATCGTGCAGTTGTTGAAGATTCTCTTGGCGGACCTGGGCAAGGGGCACGGGCGTGGATCGCCTTCGGGTGGTCGGGCGGTAGTGGTGGGGGCGAGCACGACGCCGATCGTGCTGCTAGCGGAGCCGAAGCGTAAGTGGATTATCGCTAAGGCGGCGCCAACGGAGATGACGCAGGTGAAGGCGTGGATCAAGCGGCTGGACCAGGAGGGGACGGCGGGGACGGAGTTCACGTCGATCCAGGTGGACTATGTGTCGGTGCGGGAGTTGGCCGACCAGGTGAATCGGACCATGGAACGGCTGCCGGGGTACGAGCAGCAGCTCAAGGCGAATGTGCGGGTGCTGCCGCTGGAACAGAACAATACGTTGATGGTGTTTGGCAGCACGGAAAAGCGGGAGTTGATCCAGAAGCTGGTGTCGGAGATCGACTTGCCGCCGACGGAGTACGAGCGGCAGACGTTTGAGCTTAAACATGCGGACGCGACCGAGGTTAAGGGGTTCATCGAAGAGTTGTACAGCGACGAAGCGGGCCAAGATCAGTATTCGCGATACAGATACTACGGATACTACGGTTACGGTCGTCAGGGACGGGGCGGCGCCTCGCAGCGGGACAAGGTGCGGGTGATCGACTATCCGACGCTCAAACGGGTGACGGTGGTGGCGTCTGCGGAGAAGCTCAAGGAGATTGCGGCGCAGATAGCTGAGTGGGACAAGCAGTTGGACATCGACTCGGTGCAGCCGATGATTGTGGAGTTACACAATTCTGATCCGGTGAAGATGGCGAAACTGTTGAGCACGTTGTTCAGTGAGACGGAGGGCCAGACGAGTTGGAGGCCCTGGTACTGGGGCTATGACGACAATCAGGAGCAGAAGAAGATCGTGGGGGCGTTGTATGGGCAGCTGACGTTTGAGGCGGTGCCGGATACGAAGAAGCTTATCGTAATCAGCAAGATTCCCGAGGCGTATGACGTGGTTCGGGGTCTGATTGAGCAGTTGGACCGGCAGGAGGCGGCGGAGCTGCCGATGATCGTGACGCTCAAGTACGCCGACCCGGAGGATCTTTGCGAGCGGCTCAACGCACTGCTCAATAAGCCGGGCACGCCGGCGACGATTCGGCTGGCTGAGCGTCAGCTCTCGTCTACGGGTTCGGCGGCGACGGATGTGGAAGATGGGCAGGCGACGGCCACAAGGCAGCAGGGACGCAATGAAAACGAGCAGGCGAATGTGTACACGCCGTGGTGGAACAGCGACCGCCAGCGTGCGGACGAAGAGCAGCCCTTGAGCAATATCATTGGCAAGATACGTTTCATTCCGGACAGTCGCAGTAAGGCGGTGCTGGTGGTCTCGCCGACGGAGTATCTTGACCACATCAGAAGTATGATCGAGGTGCTGGACCAGCCGGCGGAGCAGGTCATGGTCAAGGCGGTGGTGGTGCGGGTGACGCACGAGGCGATGACGTCGCTGGGGCTCAAGTTGTCGTCCAACCCGGCGGCGTTCGGCACAATAGAGGAGAACGCCGTAGCGGCTTTGGGCTTTTTAGAGTATGCCGAGCAGCGTGGTTCGGTGAAGCTGGGGGCGAATCTGGACGTGTCGGCGTTGGTGGACTTTCTGGTCAAGACGACGGACGCCAAGGTGCTAAACCAGCCGACGCTCTGGGCCAAGGACAACGAAGAGGCGGAGATGTTTCGTGGGCGCATGGTGCCGCGAATCAAGGGCTCGGTCAATTCGACAGATTTGACGGCGATCCGGCAGGACGTGCAGTTTATTCCGGTGGGGGTGACGTTGCGGCTGCGGCCAAACATCACGCCGGAAAAGGCGATTAATCTGGCCATCAACTTGATCGTGTCGGAGCTGGAGCCGGAGCTGCTTCTGGGCAACACCGTAACGAGTGAGACGAACACGACTACGCACATGATCGTAGACAACGGTGAGACGTTGATGCTGAGCGGGATTCTGTTTCAAACGGACCGCAACGTGGAGCGTAAGATTCCTCTGCTGGGTGATTTGCCGTTGTTGGGGCCTCTGTTTCGGCATTACGACGTGCAGCAAAGCAACGACGAGCTGTTGATCTTTGTGACGCCCACAGTGGTGGGTGAGGAGACAGCAGGCGCCCAGGCGGAGGCAGCGCTGGCGAGAGAGAAGATGGAGCGGTCATTGAGGCAGCTTTCAGCCGCGGTGCCACAAGGGGACGAGAGCGAGGACGAGTCGCCTGAGCAAGTCGACAACTGACGCAATAAACCACTTTAGAGTGTTCGTGAATGAGAACCACATGTAGCGTCCTTTTGACATATCATAAAGGAGAGCCTTTTATGGCTGATAAGATCATCGGATTGGCCTCTTTAGCTTTAAGTGGTGCAACTTGGGTATTCATAGAACATGATAACACGGCTAGTTTTTATGCAGTTGTCTTCTTTGTCATAGGGGTATATGAGTTTATGCGGGGCGAAATAGCCCGCAGATTCAGACAATAAACAAAAGAGCCCACCGGTCTCTCGGGGGGGACCGGTGGGCCTTACTCTAACAGCGTTGGCCTGCTGACGGCGGATACGTGAAGTGTTGTGGCCGCCAGCAGGGCGAAGGCGAGTGTATATTCTTCTACGTCAAGGGGATCACTTCGTAGTCCATTGTACTTAGGTCCAGGATGACGATGTGGCCTGTGCCGGTGAGCCAGTCTGTCGCCTCGCCGGGGTTGACAATCAGCGTGTGGCCTAGCTGGCGAATGTCCTGGTTATGCGTGTGGCCGTAGACAACCAGGTCGTATCTTCCGCTCTCAACCGCATCATCGACGTAATGCGGTGTATGTGTCATGAACACGCGTTTTCCGGCGAGTTTGCCCTTATAGCAGTAGTCGTGAATCTCACCGCCGAAGCCCTCGACGACCTGGCGCACCATGACGCGTTCGCCCTCGTTGTTGCCGAAGACGGCGATGAACTGGGCCTGGTTGAGTCGGCCAAACTCCTTGGCGGTAAAGGGTGAGACGATATCCCCGCCGTGGAGCACCGCCTGGACCTTTCGCTCATTGAACAGCTCGATAGCCTGCAACACGTTGGCGTGATGGTCGTGGGTGTCGGAAATAATCCCTATGTTCACGCAGAACTCCCTTGCCCGGTCTTGTCGGGGCGTTTCGTCAATGTCCATTGTCGTCCATCGCGGGCGATGAGCTGGTCCGCTTCGACGGGCCCCCAGGTGCCGGCAGGGTATTGGGGCAGTCGGGTCGGGCAGCACTCCTGGCAGGCATCGAGCACCGGCTGTAAGAATGCCCAGCCCGCGTCCACCTCGTCACAGCGTGCGAACAGGGTGCTATCGCCCAGGGCGGCGTCTAGCAGCAGTCGTTCATAGGCCTCGGGGGGATCGCGTCCGAAGGCTTCGGCGTAGCAAAAATCCATTTTGTATGTCTTGATACGTGTCGCGGGTCCCGGCGCCTTGACCTGAAACTGCAGCGACATGCCCTCGCGTGGCTGGATGCGAATCGCCAGGACGTTAGGTGCCATGGGCCTGGTCGGGTCCACGTTGAAGAGCACATTGGGGACCGGCCGGAAATGGATACCGATTTCCGTTATTCGTACAGGCATTCTCTTGCCCGTGCGCAGATAGAACGGCACGCCCGACCAGCGCCAGTTGTCGATGAACACCTGCAACGCGGCGTAGGTCTCCGTACGGGAATCCGGGGCGACTCCCTGCTCTTGCCGGTAGCCCGGGGTAGGCTCACCGGTGCTGGTTCCAGCGGTATACTGGCCCCGGACCATGCAATCAGGGACACACTGCCGCGGTATGGGCCTTAACGCTTTGAGCACCTTGACCTTTTCGTCGCGGATGGCGTCGGCTTCGAGGCGGACTGGTGACTCCATGGCCACAAGCGACAACAGGTGCATCATGTGACTCTGAACCATATCGCGCAGGGCTCCGGCTTGTTCGTAAAACGCGCCCCGGCCGGCGACCCCCACCGTCTCGCTCACGGCGATCTGCACGTGGTCGATGTATTTGTGATTCCACAGGGGTTCAAAGAGGCTGTTGGCAAAGCGAAAGACCAGCAGGTTCTGGACGGCCTCTTTGCCCAGGTAGTGGTCGATGCGGAAGACCTGGCTCTCGTCGACGGCTTGACGCAGCTGGTCGTTGAGCTGACGGGCCGTGTGGATGTCCCGTCCAAAGGGTTTTTCGATGATAAAACGTGACCAGGGCGGCTGTGATGCGCCGCGTCGCGTCAAACCGGCCTGCGTAATGCGCTGGACAATCGTGCCGAAGAGTTGGGGCTGCGTAGCGAAATAAAACAGGCAATTGGCCGGGATCGAGCGGTCGGCGGCCAGCTTTTCCACGAACTGACGCAGCGCATCCATGGATTCCTGCTCCGAGGCATTGCCGCTATGGTAGAAGACGTGCTCGGCGAAGGGCTGCCAGTGAGCCTCATCGAAGCTCTCAGGCCTGTGGCCAGCCAGGGCCTCAGCCAGCGACGTGCGAAACTGCTCATGGCTCATCGGTGTTCGGGAGAAACCGATGACGGCGTAATTTTCAGGTAAGAGCTTTTCGCGAAAGAGGTTATAGACGGCAGGCACCAGCTTGCGGTGAGTTAGATCGCCTGACGCCCCAAAGATCACCAAGATGAAGGGTGGCGGGCTCGGTTCGCCGCGTGTGGGCGTCTGAGACGGCGTGATGATCGCCTCAGCCATGGTTGCCTCACCCTCTATGCATCGGTCCCCGTGGACCGCAACGCCAGTACACCACCGGCCACTGACGGCCTTACGGGACGATATAAAATGGCTTTATACAACAACTTACGCGAAGACGCCGCCGAATGCGACGTCTCATACTGGGCCGGGTAGGATTCGAACCTACGTAGGCTCTCGCCAACGGGTTTACAGCCCGTCCCCATTAACCACTCGGGCGCCGACCCAATGGTCCAGAAGGCCGGGA
>CAYNXW010000198.1:0-5690 GCA_964401265.1 uncultured Pirellulales bacterium
TAATGCAAGTATCTGGGGCGGAATTGCGGTGGTGGTAGCGGGGGCGGATTCACGTCGCCGGTGTGCCAGAAGGGTACGTATCTGAGGGGGCGTCATGGGCGGGGGGCTGGCGGATGCAGCGGGGAGGACGGGCGTTACGGGTCTGACGGAGGTGGTCTTGGCGTCAAGAGTGTGGGGCGTCTATGGTAGGGCAGCGGTGGAGTGACGTCGCTGCGCAGTCGATTCTGGTCACTGTCACCGGAGCGGTGTGTGAGCAGAGGCTGGCCAGAGCGTGACGGCAGGTCTATTGATGAGGGGTCTCACTTTTGATGCAGATCTCGACACTGAAGATCGATTGCGGATCGCCCCGTTCGGCAAGCGTTTGAGCCAGTGTTGCGATGGATCGTTTGACGGGGCCGCTGAAGAGTTCTTTTCCATTTGATGTTACGCGTATTTCTTTGTCGAGATTCATCATACGATCATTGACGCGAATGCTGATGTCGTTCTGGCCCCTGAGCTGGAGGTCGATTGTCTGGCCGTTGAGTGTGGCGCGGACGAGAGTGCCGTGGAGCTTGCTGGTTGCCAACCAATAGAATCGCTTGTGTTGGTTTTGTTGCCAGACGATATGGTTGGGTAGCGGATTACGTGTGTATTTGGCCATCCAGGGCAAGGCGGCGGCAGCGCCATGATCGATCCAGTGCCCTTTTCCTTTGTAGATTTGGGTCCAGTGAACGTAACCGGAGGGATTTTCCTTCTGCAGTTGGTCTAATTTCTGGCCCCATTGGCGGGCGATTTTGTTGCGGTTGTAGGCAGCGTCCTTTTCACCCACATGGATGGTAAAGGGTGTATTGTAAAGGCTGACCGGCGAGGCATTGCCGGGATGTCCGGCCATCATGGAGGCGGCGGCCCAACGATCCGCCATCCGCGGGCCCAGCCGGTACACACCGTCGCCGCCGGCGGAGTATCCCATCAGGTAGACGCGATTGGGGTTGACGTGTTCAAAGACAATAAGATTTTCGATGAGTCGATCGAACATCGCATCGACATGCCCCTGGTGCCACATGTTCCAGGCGTCATTCGGCGCGCGGGGGGCAAGATAGACTCCTTCGGTTGGTCGATAGAGTTTTTTCTGGTTGTTCCATTGCCCGTCGTTGACTTTTTTGGGGGCTCCGCCGCCGCCGTGGAGCGAAATGTATAAGCTGCGGCCGTTTTTTGGTTTGTCACCGAAGATGGTGTAAGCAAACGGCATATGCAGCTTGCCTATCGTTAGTTTTTTCGATTGCATTTCCTCGGCGCGAGTTTTTTTTGTGAATCGCACGTGGTCCTGCCAGAGCAGCTGGCTGGCCTTTTCAGCGTCTGTGCGTGTAAGGGCAACGCAGGCAAAGCGTTGTTGCGCCAGCGGGGGCCGGTTCGAGCGTGGCGTCAGCAGATAGGTCTTGAGCTGGTCGATGGCGTGGAGGGACGCCTCGACGTGGCCATGAGCCAGGTCTTGGCGTGAGGGCGGTTTTGCTTTGCTTTTTGCGGGGGCCTTTGTGTAGTGGTCTGTCACGTTGGCGGCATAGACGTAGTCATTGTGGCGGTCCCACACGAGGGGCAACGTCAGGTGAGTGTGTTTGTAGCTGGTGGCGTAGATCGCATGCAGACGGTGGTCGGGTTGGGCCGGGGCAGCCCGATTGGTGAACCATGCCCGATCGGGGGTGTCACCGGTCTGTTCGCCGCCGCCGGTGTAGTGCGAGGGGCCATCCCATATTTCAACCCAGGAATGGTTGCCGCTCTTGTTGGCCCATAGGGGCGTGTCCGCAAAGCGTGCCGGTACTCCGACAGCTTGGCAGACGTCAATCAGCAGGACGGAGAGTGCGGTACAGGCTGCCAGGGGCATAGAGCTGAGAATGACAAGAATGGTCGCCAGTGTGACGCGCGGACGGGTCATGCATTTCTCCCTTTTCTTAATCTACATATCCTTCGCAAGGTCATCGTACTCCATCTCGAAGCGTAGTTTATGTTTGGCTTCTTCTTGCGCCAGCGCCAAGAGGGTTTGTTTCAGGCTTGCGTCTGTGGCGGCTGCTGCCAAGTCGGTGTACATCTTGAGCGCGGCCTTTTCCTTCTTCATGGCTACGATCAAAGCATCCTGGTAACTCATGTCGGAGCTGATCGCCACGTCGATGGTATAGTCGGCGATCTTGAGGTCTGGCGTCGTGGGCCCGGCGGGCATCAGGCTGGCGTCTTTTTTGACGGCGATGAGTCGCGTTTTGTGAGCTTTTTCTTCACGAGAAAACTCCAGAAGCGCGTCACGCATGGCGCTGTTGTCAGCGTTATGGGCAAGGTCAGTGTAGAAATCGGCGGCAGCCTGTTCCTCGCGGATGGCAAAATCCAATATATCGTCAATCGAGTTGTATTTCATTTGACTCATCCTTTCACTGGGCTATTTTCATCCATCTCTCGCCTATGTGGCCAAGGCGAGTGTTGTTTATTTTACTCGGCCGGGGAGGGCGGTACAATGCTGTAGGGCCAGAAACTTCGCTGGTAGCCGGCGGCGGTCGCGGGGCTGAGGGCAGGGGGCGGTGATAATCGGTTGGAGGGCAGCTGGTCTTTTGAGTGACGGGGGTCAGGACGGCCCATCGGGTCGCAGCCTCAACGTGCCAGGTTTTTCGCTGCTGGGTGGCGGTTGGCTATCAGCAGTTAAACAATTGGTGATAAGCCAGTTATCGCGTTTTCGGTTGGGTTGCAATGCGTCCGGCAGTATGGCGCTGTGCTGCCAGGCGTTGCACGTTTGTTCGGCCTCTGGCAGGGGCAGGTCTTTGGGGGCAAAGCATGCGTTCTCAAGGACATAGCAGGATGGACGGCCTACTGGGTGGACGTCCCGCCGGTCACGGCCAAGAAGATAATTATTTCTGGTTGACTTTTGCCGATTGGGGTTGATAATATGTTAGTTGCAGTGCCAGGTGTTTCTTATACATCCTCATCTTGGCCTGCCTCAGAGCGCATTCGGTAGCGAGCGCGCATCTATCAGTGCCCGGCGGCTGAGCAGTGTGTGGCATATATTTTGTCGACGACCCCGTCTTCTGGCACGAGCAACATCGGAGCAGTTCTACAGGTAATGCAGCATCTGGGCCGTTTCGGCCTTTTTAGTGTGCAGTGGAGACACTATGGCGCTTGGTGTGTGCGCCACCGACGAGGTAAGTAATAGAGGAGTCACGTCATGTCAGAAACCCGTATTGAATCAGGAGCATTGGTGCGTAGCAGGCGCGGCAGAGCGTTACGGTCGTCGCTGTTGGCTGTCGTGACCTTGGCGTTGTTTATGATTGGTGCAGTAACGGAGGCGACGACGTTGGTGCCACTGTCATTCGAGGAGGTTGTCGCAAAGGCGGAGTGGATTGTCAGCGGTCGGGTGACGGAGATCGCATATGAGATGACGGATGACCGCGAGCACATCTACACGTACGTAACGCTGGCCGAGGTGGTGACGCTGGAAGGTTCGCAGGTGCAGGACGGTACGATGACGATTCGTCTGAGCGGCGGTCACGTGGGTGACGAGCACTGTCTTTTTGTAGGGATGCCGGAGTTTTCGGTGGGGCAGAAGGTGTTTCTTTTTGTGCACCAGAATGGGGACGCTATTTGTCCATTGGTAGGCTGGACACAGGGGTATTTCCGGGTGGTTGAGGAAGGGGCGCGGGAGGTGGTGAAAGACTACAGCCGTAATCCGGTGGTGGGCATATCGGCGGAAGGTGCTCTGGAGCGGGCGGACGGGCCCGGGGGAGGGTCGGGGGTGCAGGCTTCGCCAGGTGTTTGTCTGGACGGTGAGGCAGGCGAGCTGGTGGTGAACGCAGCCAATGCGAAGCCAGCGTTGTCGGCGCTGGATTTTGCGGCGCAGGTTCAGGCTATTCGGGCGTGGGCGGGCTATCAGCCGGAGGCGCCGGCCAGTCAGCCTAATTACTGGATAGACATTCCCCTGGACTACAACGAGGGTTTGTTGGGATTTGCCTTTACGGAAGAGCCTGTATTGGCGCCGGGGCGTTCGGACGCCTTTATTCCTCGCGGTTTTTCGTTGGAGCCACAGGGGCCGGTGGAGGAAGAGTTGCCGGCAGAGCCAGGGGAGTCCGACAGTGTAGAGCCTGACGAGGCTGAGGCATCGGGGGAGGTGGGCAAATGAGTGCGGCCGTGATGGGCAGACGAGCGAACCAAGAATCAGGACATCGTGGGGAGGAGGGCTGTAAGGTGGCAGTTACATTACAAAGCAAGCGTGCAGGTGGGGCGATTCTGGCGTGGTTGTGGGTGGTTGTCTTGTGGGGTTTGCCTTTGGCGTTGACGGACGCGGCGTTGGGTTGGGCGACGTACGGGCCGGACTGGGCAGGGGATGACACGACGATGGACGTCTGGCTGCAGGCGGATAGTTGGAACAATTCGGCGGAGGACGCGCTGTATCGCTGGAACAACATTGGAGCGAGCAGTTTCGATTTTTATATTGATATCGACAATAACAATCATTGTTCGCGGCTGTGCACGTCGGCGAATGCGGTGGAGTGGGAAAACTTCTCGGATGGCATATGCTCCGATTCGGCCAGTGGCGCATTGGCCATCTGCCGGCTCAACTGGATCATTGATTTTTGCAATGCCGATGTGCTGTTCAATAATCAATATACGTGGACGACGGGGGCGAGGCCCTGGACCACGAATGCACCTTATGAGTTCAATACGGTAGCGATTCATGAGTTTGGCCATGCGTTGGGGCTGGAACACGAGAACCGCTGGGTGGCGACCATGAATTCGATTTATCATGCGAATAACCACCTGATTCATGGTGATGATCGGGCGGGCTGTCGTCATCTTTATCCGAGTGGATCCATGACGGATATCACGTTGACGAACTGGACGAAGAACGACAACAGCAGCGCCACGGCGGCACGGCTGGTCAATGGCCCAACGTCGGCGACGGCGGGTCAGACGGTATCGACCGAGTGGGTTCTGGAGAATCTGGGGACCACGAGCATTACGTGCGACGTGCGGTGGTACCTTTCGACGAACAGCACGATCACGACGTCGGACACGGTGCTGTCGACGAACACGGGGGCGTGGATATCTGGGGCGGGTTCAGGGACGTTTACGAAGAACCTGACCATTCCCAGCGGGACGTCTGCCGGGACTTACTGGATTGGCTTGATTGTCGATTACAACAACGCGGTGGCTGAGTCCAATGAGAACAATAATGCGTTGGCGCAGCCTCGTTCGGTGACGATTACCTGTCCGTCGCAAAGTGCGCCCGGCGGGGTCAGCGCGACTGACGGCACCTACACGGACAGGGTTTATGTCAGCTGGAACAGTGTTTCCGGCGCTACTCAATACCAGGTGTATCGTAATACGAGCAGCAGTACGGGCGGGGCGGTAGCGATCAGTTCGTGGCAGAGCAGCAGGAGCTACAACGACTATTCGGCAACGCCGGAGGTGACGTACTATTATTGGGTCAAGGCGCGTAATGCGTGCGGGTCGGTGAGTGGCTTTAGCGGGTACAACACGGGTTATCGCGCTCAGGCGGACTTCTGCAAGACGCCGCCGTCCTACGACTACACGATCACGCCGCTAATTGACTGGGAGACGACGTCGACGAGTTTTGGGATGGAGGGTTGCCGGATATATCGGATCTACATGTATCCCCAGTTTGGGTATGATTTTACCGTTTCCAGCAACGACGGTGTGGGCGGGTCGTGCAGTCCGGG
>CAYNXW010000199.1:0-5638 GCA_964401265.1 uncultured Pirellulales bacterium
GCGGAGTGGTATGGTGTTTTGTCGGCGAAATTTCAGAAGCGGTGACGGTTGATGGCGGTCTTGGGGGGGGTGGCTTTTTCGGGAGAGCAGGGGGGGAGATGTCTTTGGGGGCAAGTCGGGTGGGCAGAGGTGGTGGGGCCGGTGGTGCGATATTTCTGGTGGGCGGATTTGCGTGGGTGATTTTTATATTGTAGGTTTGATTAGCCCTAAGGATCACCGAGGTTGTTAGATCCCTGTGAGGTTTTCAGGGTCGTTTTGTCGAGGTTTGTCGGGGGCTGGCGTGAAGGGATCGCGTCGGCGCCGCGGGCCTGCGACGGCCAAACTGGGAGTTTGGTGTGCGGTCCTAGCCTAACACGCTTTACCCGGCCTCGAATCATATTGGGCGATGCGCTCGGGCCCTCGCGAGAGGGCTCTTTTAACGAGAAGCGCCGTGGTAAGCGGCGATATGAGATAATATGACGGTCAACTGATTTTTGGGCCCACTGTGCTCGACTGGAGCCAGGGGCCCCTTTTTTTGCGCGGGTATGGAGGGGGGTGTCGCTTGTGGGGGCAGTGGGGGTCTGGGGTGTATTTTCGGCTTGCCAGGGTGCGGCGGTGTCATCTACAATCGGGCAGTTATTGGAACATTAACCCGTAGTGGATGTGGCTGTGCTTATACGTTTTTTGCTGAATATTGCTTATGCGTTTCTGTTGGTGCTGGTGAGTCCGTGGGTGGTTTATCGGATGGTCTTTCAGCGGCGTTATCGCGTGGGGTGGGGGGAGCGTTTTGGTTATGTGCGGGCGCGTCATGACCGTCGGCCTTGCATCTGGATTCACGCGGTGAGCATGGGGGAGATCAATGCGATCGGGACGCTGGTGGGGGAGCTGGAGCAGGTGCTGGGGGGCTTCGAGATTGTGATCAGTACGACGACGGACACGGGGTATGCCCAGGCGGTGAAGCGGTATGGTGCTAGTCATCGCGTGTTCTTTTTTCCGTTTGATTTTTCGTGTGCGGTGGGGCGGGCGTTTGATCGTTTGCGGCCGGCGCTGGTTATTCTGATGGAGTTGGAGGTATGGCATAATTTTACGTCGCTGGCGGCGAAGCGGGGGATAGGGGTGCTGGTGGCGAATGGGCGGATCAGTTCGGCGAAGGGGTTTGCGCGTTATCGGCGGATAGCGTGGCTGGTGCGGCCTATGTTTGGGCGTTTGAGTCGGGTGTTGGCGCAGGACGAGACGTACGCGGAGCGGTTTGCGTATCTTGGTGTGCCGAGAGAGCGTATTGAAGTGGTGGGCTCGCTCAAGTACGACACGGCGGATTGCAGTGATCGTGTGGCGGGGGCGGAGGTGTTGGCTGAGCAGCTGGGGCTTGAGCGAGAGGGGTTGCTCTGGGTGGCGGGGAGCACGGGGCCGGGGGAGGAGGCGTTGATACTGGAGGCGTTTGGTAAGCTTAGGCGGCAGGCGGGGCTGGAGGGTTTGCGGCTGGCGATTATTCCGCGTAAGCCGGAGCGGTTTGAGGAGGCGGCGCGGTTGATCGAGGGGCAGGGGTATGGGTGTTTGCGTTACAGCTGGGTCAAGGCGGGGGAGTATGAGCAGCGTGAGGCGGATCGGGAGGCGGTGATACTGGGGGATACGATGGGGGATTTGCGGAAGTTTTACTCGCTGGGTCAGGTGGTGTTTGTGGGGCGGTCGCTGGTGCCGATGGGGGGGTCGGATATGATTGAGGCGGCGGCGTTGGCGAAGGCGGTGGTGGTGGGGCCTTATACGGATAACTTCGTGGCGTCGGTGCGGGTGCTGGTGGAGGGGGAGGGTATTGAGGTGGTGGCTGATGCAGAGCAGCTTGACGAGGTGACGGGGCGGCTGTTGCTGGAGGGCGAGGCGGCGCGGGCGATGGGGCGGCGCGGGCGGGCGGTGGTTCGCAGTGAGCAGGGGGCGACCAGGCGAACAGTGGGGGCGGTGCTGGGGTTGTTGGGGTATCAGGGGGCGTTGAGTGAGGGGGGCGTGGCGACACCAACATGTGAAGCTGAGAAGGCGAAATGAAGAGCTGATGTGTCGCTGCGCGACAGTTTTGTCTTTCGCGGGCAAGATGCCCGCGACACGGTGGGATGTGTCGCTGCGTGACGGGGGATGTCCTGTTTTGTGCGGGCGAGACAAGGGGTGATCGCCATCGCCTGTTCTGCACGGCGTTGCCGTGCGGACAGACGCTGCCACCGCCGGGGTATTCAGGAGTTGCGGTGTCGTGTGGGTGGTGGGGGGCAGGGTTTTCGGAAAGTGGTAATCGTGTCTCCTGGATTCCCGCTTTCGCGGGAATGACATTTGCACGCTAAAGCGTGAACTCTTACGGGGTCTCAGATATTAAATTGAAGAGTTGTCAGGTGTGGTTCAGCGAGGGGGCCAGTCATCCATTTTGCGACTGGAGGGCTTTGACGAGAGTTTTGAACTGGTTGCCGCGGTCCTGGAAGTTTTTGAACATATCGTAGCTGGCGCAGGCGGGTGAGAGGGCGACGGCTGTTTGGGGTTGGGCGTGTTGGTTGGCGAGTTGGACGGCGTGTTGGAGGGAGTGGGCCTGGAGGCAGGTGGGGGAGGGGCGGTTGGCTTGTGTTTTGGCGTGGTTGATTTCGGCGAGGAGGGTGTCGGTCACGGCGCCGATGAGGATGACGGTCTGGACGGAGGGGTTTTCGACGATGGTCTGGGCGAGAGGGGCGAAGGAGATGTTTTTGTCGTAGCCGCCCATGATGAGGGTCTTGGGCAGGTCAAGGGCGTCGATGGCGGCGGCGGTGCTTTCGGGTGTGGTGGCGATGGAGTCGTTGTAGTAGCGGACGTGGTTGATTTCGGCGACGAATTCGAGTCGGTGTTCGAGGCCGGTGAATTGGGCGAGGGCCTGGTGAGCGTCGTGGTTGGGGACGCCGAAGATGCTGCCTACGGCGAGGGCGGCGGCGGCGTTGGCGCGGTTGTGTTGGCCTGGGACTTGCAGGGTGAGTTGGTGGGCGTCGGCGGGGTCGTAGAAGCGGGTCTGTGCGGGTGTGAGGGGTGGCCAGTCGCGGAGCTGGTTGTCGTGGGCGTAGAGGAGGGTCCAGTCGGCGGGGGTTTGGTGGATGAGGATATTTTGTTTGGCCTGGATGTAGGCGTCCATGGTGGTGTGCCAGTCGAGGTGGTTGGGGGAGATGTTGGTGACGACGGCGACGTGTGGGCTGCGTTTGATGGTGGCGAGGTGGTGGAGCTGGAAGCTGCTGAGTTCGAGGACGACGAGGTCGTGATGGGTGATTTCGTCGAGGTGTTCGAGTAGGTTTTGCTGGCCTATGTTGCCGCCCATGAAGACGCGGCGATAGGGGCGGGCGCCGCGGTGGTTGTCGGCGGCGCGGAGGACGGCGGTGGTCATGGCGGTGGTGGTGCTCTTGCCGTTGCTGCCGGTGATGGCGATGATGGGGGCCAGGCAGTGCTGGAAGAAGATATTGGTTTCGGTGGTGAGGGTCAGGTGTTGGCTTTGGGCGAGGGCGAGGAATTTCGAGTTTGGTTTGACGGCGGGGTTGACGACGACCAGGTCGGTGGCGGCAGGGGAGAAGTCGTGCTGGTGGTGCCGGCCGAGGTGGAAGGTGACGTCGAGGTCGTCGAGTGCGGCGAGGCTCTCGGCGAGTTCGGCTGGTGGGCGCAGGTCGGTGACGGTGACTTGGGCGTTGTGGCGGCAGAGGAAACGTGTGACGCCGACGCCGCCGCCAAAGAGGCCCAGTCCCATGACGAGAACGCGTTTGCCGGAAAACGCGGGCGGTTGCATGTGTGGCGAGGCCTCCAGAGTTAATGCAAAGTGAAAAATTAAGGTGTCGCTTCGCGACGATTTTCTTATGCGTGGTCAAGATGCCCGCGACACTGGACTCGGCACCGCCAGGGGAATGACAAATGGTGTCACCTGCAGCGACTAGTTATCTATTGAGCATGGGTAACAAGTTTCCCATGCTACTTTTGCGTCCTCTTTAGAGTGGTTGTTGGCCACGCAGGACGGCGACGAACTGGGCTTGCATGTCCTTGACGGCTTGTTCGATGCATTTTTCCCATTGGGGGCCGAAGGTTTCTTTGTAGGTGGGGTTCTCGTGTGCGTAGATGATGGAGCGAGAGGCGTTGACGAGGGCTCCGGTGCCGTCCTTGGTGCAGAAGGCGGCGCAGTCGGCGGCGGAAGCACCTTGGGCGCCGTAGCCTGGTACGAGGAACTGGACGTGGGGGTAACGTTCGCGTAGGCCTTGAGCCTGTTCAGCGGCGGTGCCACCGACGACCATGCCGAGGCAGCTGAGGCCTGACTGGCCCATGTATTCGGGCTGGGCGGCGAGGGTAGCTACTTGTTCGGCCAGTAGTTCGAACCATCGTTGGCCCTGGGCGTTGGAGAAGTCCTGGAGGGCTCCGGCGGAGGGGTTGCTGGCGCGGACCCAGACGTAGACGCCTTTGCCCTGCTGGGCGGCAAGGTCGGCAAAGGGTTTGATGCCGTCGACGCCGGCGAAGCCGTTGACGGTGATGGCGTCGGGAGCAACGAGGTCCTCCATGTCGATAAACTCGGGGTTGCGCAGGTGCGCTTCGGCGTAGGCTTGAGCGGTGGAGCCGATATCGCCTCTTTTGACGTCGCCGATGACTTCGAGGCCCAGCTCGTCGGCCTCCTGGAGCAGGGCGTAGTAGTTTTCGATGCCTTCCCAGTAATAGCGTTCGAAAAAGGCGCTATTGATTTTGACGGCGGGCACGAGGGGGGCGACGAGGCGCATGACCTTGGTAGAGAACTCGAATATGGCGTCGATGGCGGCTTCGAGGTCGTTTTCATCGTTGAGGTCGCGGCGTTCGGTGATCTGCTTGGGCAGTTTTTGGTAGACGGGGTCGATTCCGACGCATATGGGGTTGCCTTTGGCCTGGACGGCCTTGCTCAAACGGTCGGCAAAATGATCAGCCATGAACCGAGTCCTTTCCAAGCACGCTGTTTTTTCATGCGTGCCAAAGTTGCACCAGTGTTTTATGTCTAAGACACAGGAGGATATAGCTGAGGGAGGTTGCTGGCAACCAATAAATCCGGTGGGCGTGGGTATTTTGGGTGGCGAGAGCTGGCGGGGAGCTGGCGGGGGGTAGGGTTTTGGGTCGGGGTGGTTGGCGTAAGGTTTGTGGGATGGGTTTGTGGCGATGGAGGGGGGCTTGAGCTTGACAGGGCGGGGCAAAAGCATTCCACTATGGGTGTGGGTCAGAAATCGGTGCCAAGCGTGTTTTTCAGTGTGGCGGATGCCAGTGCAGACGTGCACACGGCTGGGGTGATTCGGTGTCTGCGCAGCCGATTGGGGGAGGTGCGGTGTGTGGGGTTGGGTGGGGCCAAGATGGCAGAGGCGGGTTGTCGGCTGGTGCAGAATCCGGTGGATCGCAGCGCGATGTTGGGTCACGCGTTGGGGCAGGTGGGTTACTATTTTCGGTTGCTGGGTGAGGTGAAGCGTTTTTTTGAGGCATCGCGGCCTGATCTGGTGGTGGTGGTGGATTCGCCAGCCTGGAATTTTCATGTGGCCAAGGCGGCGCGTCGGCGGGGGATTCCGGTGCTTTACTATATAGCGCCGCAATTGTGGGCGTGGGGGGCGTGGCGGTCGGCGAAGTTGCGGCGTAGTGCGGACCGTATTGCGTGCATATTGCCTTTTGAGGAGGGGTGGTTTGG
>CAYNXW010000200.1:0-5578 GCA_964401265.1 uncultured Pirellulales bacterium
AGTGATATTAACCTCTGAGTTGCGCGATGTGATCAGACAGTCACCTGAATCCGTCATCGTGAAGTTCCATTGATGCAGCCCGCGGTAGGCCGCCCCTTCGGCTTCGTTGGGATGATGTTGCATGAGGACGTAGCCGTTTTTCTTAACGACCGTGATCATTTGGTCTATGGCGAGCAGGGGCTGGTAGGAATGATCGATGCAGTTGCGAGCGTAGACCAGGTCGAACATGTTGGGAGCAAAGCGGCGCGTGAGTTGTTCGGTTTGGGCCTTCTCGGTTCGGACGACCGGCCTGATTTGGTACTTCTTCAGCAATTTGTCATATTCATCAGCAAGGGCGTCAACAGCGGTGATGGCGATCTCTTTGCCCTCAACAGTCTTACCCAGACAGGTGAGAGGCCCGGCGCCGACGTCCAGAATAGTCACCTTGGCCGAGTCGGGCAGCAACGCCGCAACCCGTGGATCGAGAGGCGTCTCGCAGGCAAGCCGTTGCGCATACAGGTGGGGCCACTGTGCCCCCTTGGTGCGAAACCATGTGTCCCAAAATGCAAGTTCCGCCTTACATCCAGCCTTCCACTTGCTCTTGGCCGTCTGAGGAATCGGCACCTTGTACTTGGTCCGAAGCAGGGCGAATACGGCTGAGAATCCCTCCTCTCTCAGCAGTCTGGCAGCTTCAGAGATCTTGTGAAACACGTGCTTTCTCCCAACAGAGTCGACTCTTTTTGCATAGCGTTGTCAGATTACAGTGCCTTGGCAACGTGGGTCCGATAATACCCGCTAATAATATCAAGCACCAACCGGCAAGTGCGTTGGGGGACAGACTCTGGCTACCTCACAATGCAACCATGGCATCAAGCTCTATTTCCCAGAGCAATTCGTCACGGCACACATCCGCATGTGCCAACAGAACCGGCAGGTGGTCCAAGGCGTGCTTACGGCAGTAATCGTGCCATAGTCCCACGTCGGAGGCGTTCTTAAAATAAGCAATGGCCCGCGTAACGTCCTTCCAGTCCATCCCCTGGGCCGTCAACATGGCCTCAACAACACGCATTGTCTCCTCGATCTGCAAGGCGGTATTACCCAGATGGATACTTTGGCCATGCTCGTCGATACTGGCGGTGCCGGAAATGAGCAGACGGCGTTGGCTGGCACTATCGATATGAACGGCACGGCTGAAACTGCTGCCGTAGGCCGATGCCGCCCCCTGCAACGGCGAGTCCGCCGGCCCCACCCGCACGGCCCCAGGCTGGGCCTTGGCAGCGAGCAAACCGCACAACAAGGCAGCCCCATGACTATTTGCAGCGCCAATGCCAGTACTGGCGGGGACCAGCCCGTCAAGCACCCCGCATTGCTGGAAGAAAGCAGTGCGCACCCGGTTAAAGTCATCATACCAAGCCAGAATCTGGTCGTTATAGAACCAAGTTCGCAGTACGTTTGACCAATCCATTTCGGCCAGTTGCAGCGTCTGATCCAGGGTTTCCAGGACTGAACGAGTCTGGGTTGCCGGCGTTGCCTGGGGATCTTCACCCACCAGGCCACCCAAGCGGCAGAACCTGACACCGTCGCTATCGAAGACACTACCCACCGACCGACCATCGACCCTCAAGCGTTCGACGTCGCTACCTGCAAGGGCCCATAACTGGATGCCACCAAAGGCGGGCAGGTCGTCGTGATCCTGGCTGATCCAGGTAACAGGCCAGTCCACCTGGCCAAACTCGTCGGCAAAGACACCAATTGTCTCCGTCATGTCGCCAGGAGCAACCACGTCCTGACAGACGACAGTCAAATGCCGATCCTGCAAGAAACGAGCGGTCTGCTGCAGCAGCTCTTGAGGAGACTCACCGGGTGCAAACCTGGCCGTCAAGTGATACTCGGAAACCTTGCCCATCGTCTTACTGTTGACGTGCAGGCCGGGCACACACACTTTTTCGCAGTCCATATCGTTTTTCATCAATTGATTACTCAGCCCTTCTATCCGCTACCCCCTTTCTAAGAATCCCGGTTACTGCGACAGAACAAACTCAACCAAGTCGTCGATTTCTTGAGAAGACAACTGTGACGTACGACCATGCCGGTCCTGTGGATTGAAATCGACAAGCACCTGCTTGAGGGACGCGGCCCGACCGTCGTAAAGATAAGGGGCCGTCCGCCAGGCCTCGATTAACGCCGGGGTATCAAAGGCCCGGTCCTGTTCCAGACCCGCACCAGTGCCCACGTTGTAGGATTTCAGATCGGTGTGGAGCGGGCCACTGTGGCATTTGGCGCAACCGGCCTGTTTGAAGAGTATCTGGCCTCGTCGGGCGGCGGCGCTGAGCTTACCGTCGACCAGTCGTGGACTCGCCAGCGGCTTGAGTGACTTGAGGTAGGTGTCGATGGCAACAGCGTCTTCTTCCGGGCGTACAGCAAACTGAATATGACGTATGCCGGCCCGCACCGCTGTCTCGGCCCTATCCCGCACCCCCGTAATCATGACAGGAGGCGTCTGATGGGCCAACAACATGGACTTGGTGTTCTTGGCATTGCCCATGCCGTCATTGAGCAGGTCCCAGTTGAGCCCGTCGGAACGCGCGTCGGGATGGCAGCTCGCACAGCTTTGCCACTGCTGAAAGCACAGGCGAGCGTCATTGAAGAGCATCTCGCCACGTCGCTGGGTCGTCTGCGCCTGCTGGGGGCCCAGCGCCAGTGACCGCGCCGGGTTTGGCTCGTCCCCCGTCAGCGTCACAATACCCAAGCTATCGCTGAAGTATTCCGCTACGTACGCCCGCAACCCCACAATCGCCACCCCTCGCGGCCCGTCACCGGCCAAGGCCACTCGGCGACGCATCTTGCGTAAGAAACTCAGATCGTTGGGCACATCCGCCGCCGAAGAGCACACGTCGCTGACCTTTTCACCGGCCGCCACCGCATCAAGTTTCTTATGCAGGGCAAGGCGATCGATGATACTCACCTCGTGCGTGCCCGCATGCGCCACACACAGATGACGCCCATCCGCCGTGCAGGCCAAACCCCAGGGATTAGCGGCACCGCGATCGACATCGTCCAGCAAGACCGTGTTGACGAGCTTCTCTGTGGCCACCTCGATGACGCTCAGAGCATTGGTGTTCATCCAGCCACGCTCCAGCTGCGTAGTGGGCATGTGATAACGCCCCAGCAGATGTGTCACATAGGCATAGCGACCGTCGGGAGAGAGACACAGCCCCCGCACCCCCGTCGACCCGTTGGGCAACGCCACCGCCTTGAGCTGCTTCTGTTGGGCCGTATCAATAATGGATACGGCAGAACCCACATAGTCGCCCAACGCCGGACCGGCAGCCAGATGGTTGGCCACAACCAGACGCTTCCCGTCGGGCGTGATCGCTGCGGCCACCGGCTCACGCACGACCGCTATCTCGCCAAGGCGTTTGCGAGACTTCAAATCAATCGCCACCACACTGTTCGTAAACCGGCTGCAAACATAAAGCACGCAGCCATCTCCGTTGACTACGGGTGCATGGGGTGAATGACCCGCCGCGTATGTACGTTCGATCTTACCGGCCTTGAGATCATAGGCCCAGACGACCCCTTGCACGTCTCCGCCGGCAACGTAAAGCCGCGAACCGTCCGGCGAAACCACAAGCCCATTGGGCGAGCCCGGCAGCTTGAGCCGGCCGGTAATGGCCCCCGCCGCCAGATCAAAAACCGCCACCGCCTTGGCATCGTGTTCAGCAATGTAGAGCGCCTTGCCCTCATTGTCCGCAGCCACCGCAAGGGGCGAAAGGAATGTCTGGCCCCGAGCGATTGTCGAGCCCACCCCCAACCAGCACGCTGCCCCAACCAACAGCACCAACATCCGCACGCCTTTTGTCCACTCAGTCTGCACCATGTGTTTCTCCTGATAAAGCCGCCGACGTCCGCGTCAGGCGATATTAAGAATCTTCTTTCTCACATCAAAACTCATGTCGCTTTCGCGATGTATATCATTCTTGCTTAGCTTTGGTCTCGTTACCTTGACGGTCCGGCACGCCCATGTGGTTTACCCGGAAGGAACCGTTCAAAAACCGGCCGTCGTCAATGGGAACGCCTCCCATCCACCGTAGTAGGGGGCATTACAGTCGATCCAGGCGGCCAGCGCTCGCCACTCCGCGGTGGTCAGTTTGACGTCCTGATGGCCTTTGCGGAGCAGGCGCATAAGCGGGCTCTTGTAGGAGCCGGTCGCGTAGGCTTCCAGGGGCAGGTTCGAGAGATTGTCCCCGCCGAGCTTGATGTAGTGGACATGCGGGAGCAGGTTGAGGAAAGACCGTGACACGGAGTGCTGGGGTCCCTCGTCTTTATCGTTCCAGACGGGGGCGGTCACCATAGCGTCACCTCGCAGGTCAAAGGCTTTGCCCTCCGCCTTAGAGCCATCGTGGCATTTGGTGCAATGTCTGTCGAGAACCGGCTGAACGACCTTGGCAAAGTCCATGCCCATCACGCCCCACGGCGGCGGTGTGATGTCGCGTGCCGGACGCTCCATAGCCATCAGCGAGCGGTTGGGCGGCGCTTGCCCGAAGGGTTCGTGGCACCCTACACAGGCGGCGACTTCACCAGGACGGTTGGTCAAGGCGCTACGCATACGGCGTATTTCCAGAAAATCCTCGTCGAGCGCCTCCAGAAAGATCATGCGGTCGGGCGGCACCCGGAAGTGCGCCGAGCCGTCCGGCTCCACCGGCACCGTCCCCAGAACGACCCGTGCACTCCAGCCCGACCCCACACCCATATCGTTCTGTCGCGGCACGCAGCGCACCTCTTTCGGAGGGCTTTCCAGAACACGCAAATATTTTACCGTGCCGCGGGCTGAAGCGGGCAGGCCCTGATAGACGTCGGCCACAATCAGCGTCCCCGGATTTTCGGCATCGCGTTGGTCGGCGTCACCAGGCAGCACGGCCGGCCGCGGCCGCGAACGCAAAGGTATGGGCGAATAGCACGCCAAATCCTTATCACGATAGATAAGTTCCTTATTCCCAAACGAATCCATCAGATAGATTGCATAATCCTTTGTTTGGTGTCCCACTTGCGGCGTGTAAGAAACGAGAAAGAACTTCTCCGAAAGCGGCCAGGGGCTCGTGTACCAGCCGGCATCGGACTGCCACTGAAAAAAATTCAATTCGGGATAGCTTACCTCGGGCGTCAGATTCACGAAACCCTCGGGCCCGCCGCGGTTCTGGGCCAGGTCCAGGACGCAAATGGAGCCGCCCCCCGAACCGTGGTGCGAGGTGGCGGTGGCGACGATCTTGCCCGTACCGGGAATCTGGCGCGGTTCGATGAAGCTTTGCGGGCCCGAAGTAAAGGCGAAGTGGTCGCCATAGGCCAACTGCGCGCGGGTCCCGTCGGGATAGACCGTCCAAAGATACTGCAGCGTGTTAAAGGCCTTCATTACATATTCCCACCGCATGTAAATCAATCGGCCGTCGTCCATCACGCTGGGATAATACTCGCCTTCCTTGGTGTCGGTGACTTTACGCACATCGGAACCGTCAGCCGCCATCGTGTAGATACACAGCGCCAACGCCCAGTCGCCACATTGCACGAATCGGTTCTCACGCGAGGTGGTAAACGCTATCCG
>CAYNXW010000201.1:0-5564 GCA_964401265.1 uncultured Pirellulales bacterium
CACACCCAGGAATATTTTGGCATGGAGGGCCTGCACTATCCCCATGCCATGAGCTTCAGGGGATATACGGTACCATACCGGTTGACCCCTCTTAATGTCGAAACGGCCGGCGAGGCGATCAAGTACGCGTGGGACTATTATGACTATACGGGCGACAAGGAGTGGCTACGCGAGGTTGCCTATCCGCTGCTCAAGGGGGTTGCGGACTTCTATTACGATTATTTGTTGGAAGATGAGAACGGCAATTATTATATTTTCCCCTCGTACTGGACTGAATATCCCAAGTTCCTGAACCATACCAGCATCACCGATTTATCGATGTTCCATATGGTTTTTCGTGACGCGGCCAAGGCGGCTCAGATCCTGGGGATGGATGCCGACCGCGTGGCCAACTGGCAAAAGGCGCGGGAAAAACTTGTGTCTTTCAATACGAACAAAGACGGGGTCTGGCTCGCTTCTTGGGCAAGTGCGACGGCAGGATATTTTGGGGCCGAGCTTTCCAACTCGCAGAGTTATCCGATTGCGATAGCCGACCTGGTCGATGCCTGGCACGGGCCGGCAGAGCTGCGTAAGCAGGCCCGGACAACGTACGAGCATTTTCTTGGCTCGCATCATCCGGTGGCCTGGGACAAATCAACCAGTTATATTGCTGCCGCACGCATGGGCGACCGGGAATATATGAAGAAGATTTATGGCATTCAGTATAAGCTGCTCGAAGGCGGCTATCTCTGGGGTGGTGACGGCGAATGGCCGCATCTGTGGACGAAAGGGTTTACGCCCGATCCTTCCAGCGGCTATCCGGCGGGTATCGCCACTGAATCCATGCTGCAGTCGCAGGGCGGTGATATTCGGTTGTTTGCTGCCAATCCGCTGGAAGGGCATTACGCGTTTCATTCGCTTCGCGCGCGTGGGGCGTTTCTGGTCAGCTCGGAAATGCGTGACGGCAAGGTGCCTTACGCGTTGATTCAGAGTTTAGCCGGCAATACGTGTGTTCTGGTTCAGCCGTTTGGTAAAGATGTCGATGTGCAGGTTCGTGACTTGGTCAGCGGCAAGATCGTTAAGCAAGTGGACGGTGCTGCTGCGGACCAGATTGCTTCGTTCGAGACGGTCGCCAATCACATTTACGTAATTGAGCGTAAGGATGTGCCGCTGGAGAAGGTGCCGGTGGTCAGACTGTAAGACAAGAGGCAGTGCATGCATTTAAGGTGAGTGTGTACTGGCGTAGTCATCCCACTAAAGGAGAATTATTGTGGATTGCAGGACAACTAGCTGTGGAGTGGTTCTTTTTTGCAGTGTCGTACTTGGTCTAGCCAGTGTGGTCTGTGCTGAGACAGGTGCGTCGATAGGTGGTGCAGCGGTCAGGGTGACAGCCGACGCCCCAGCTTTTCTCGGGGCTCCCGAGGTAATCGCCAAGCCGGGATGTGACCACTTGCCGGCCACGCGACGTTTTCAGGGTATTCCGAGTCTGGCCATCAGCCCTAAGGGGCGGCTGTGGGCGACATGGTATGCCGGGATAACTCCGGGAGAAGACCAGAACAACTATGTTGTGGTTTCCACCAGTGGGGATGGGGGCAAGACTTGGACGGAGACTCTCATCGTTGACCCCGACGGCAAAGGTCCGGTGCGTGCGTTTGACCCGCAAGTTTGGGTGGACCCGAAGGGAAGGCTCTGGTCTTTCTGGGCACAGGATTTCCGCGGCCATGACGGGTCGCTCTCTGGGGTTTGGGCCATGACCAACGATGATCCGGACAAGGGCGATTCCGCCTGGTCGCAGCCTCGGCGCCTCACCGATGGAATTATGATGTGTAAACCAACGGTACTGTCATCGGGTGAGTGGGTGCTGCCCGCGTCACGTTGGCATACGCAACGCAGCGCACGAATGGTTGTGTCGAAGGATGAAGGCAAGACGTGGGGCGTGCGTGGGGCTGCCAGTGTCCCCAAGCCATTGCGTACTTACGACGAACACATGATCGTGGAGCGTCGGGATGGATCGCTATGGATGCTGGTCCGTGTTGCAGGGACCGGCATCGGCGAAAGCGTCTCTACGGATCGCGGTCGTTCGTGGAGCGAGGTCCGACGGGGCAGCATTGAGCACATCGCAGCGAGGTTCTTCGTCCGTCGGCTCGCCTCCGGAAAGCTGCTGTTGGTCAAGCACGCCGACGGTGTTGAAAGCCGTAAGATGTTGACCGCATATTTGTCTGACGACGATGGCAGGACGTGGTCGGGTGGTCTGCTGCTCGACGAGCGTGGGACGATCTCCTACCCGGACGGAGTCCAGACCGACGACGGCAGCATCTACATGATCTACGACCGCAATCGGACCGCAGACAAAGAAATCTTTATGGCTGTATTCACCGAGCAAGACGTTGCGGCGGGTAAGGACGTGTCAGGTAAGGTGCGGTTTCGCATACTGGTCAGCCAAGCGGGGATATCACGTTGAACCGACGCAGTAATCGTGGCGCGCAGTCTTACGGTCTCACGTTGATCGGTTTATGCAACCGCGGAGTCGAGCCAGTTGACAAGCGTCTGTATCATGGTAGCCTTTAAGGTGTAGCGATGCGAATGTGCATTGGCGAATTGTGGCGAGATTGGAGATAACCCTATGGCAATGAGTAGCAAAGAGCGTATGATGCGCGCCTTGCATGGTGAGAAGCCGGACCGCTTGCCGGCTACCATACACCAGTGGCAACAGTATCATCTGGATGAATACATGGACGGTTTGGACGCCCTGTCGGCGTTTAAGGCGACCGGTCTGGACGCGGCGATCCAGTATTTTGAGGCCATGGGGCAGTTTTGGATTCCAAATGCCGAGCAGTATGTCGTGCAGACGCCTCAGTGGCGTGAAGAGATCACTGTTGTCCAAGACGATCCCAGCGACAAATTGCTTCACCATACTATTCATACGCCGGAAGGTACGCTTACCTATAAGACAGGGGGCAATCGCCAGACGACCTGGATTACGGAATATCTGGTCAAGCAACACGAGGATGTGGACCTTATCGACAAGTACATGCCGGTGGCAAGCCTCGACAAAGCGGCAATAAGCGCCGCCTATGACGAGATTGGCGATGCGGGCATTTTGCGTGGTTTTGTCTGGGGTGATCAGGCCAGCTGTTGGCAACATGCCTGCTGCCTCATGGATGTCACGGAGCTTATTCTGGAATCCATGGACAATCCAGATTGGGTACACCGTTTCATGCAAGTTCTGCTGAGAAAGAAATTGCAGTTCATTGAGCGCTCGCTGCGTGGGGCGAAGTTTGATTTGATCGAAACCGGTGGCGGCGCGAGCAGTGATACGGTCATATCGCCGGCAATGCACCGTGAGTTCTGTTTGCCCTACGACCGGCAGATTCATCGTGCGTTACACGAGGCAGGCCACCTGGCGACCTATCACACCTGTGGCGGCATGATGAACATCCTGGAGTTGATTGTGGAAAATGAAACGGATGTTTCTGAAACGCTTTCTCCGCCCGGCACCGGCGGCAACATCACCGATCCTGAGCGTGTGCGGCAGGTTTTTGCCAACCGTTTGGCCATGATCGGCGGTATGGATCAGTTTCACCTCTTGACGGCCGGTACACCCGAAGAGATTCGTGGCGAGGTACAGCGTCTTTTCGAAGGGTTTGGGCCTGATGGCGGGTACATCTGCTCCGCCTCCGACCACTTTTTTGACGCGCCACCTGCGAACCTGCGAGCCTTTGCGCAAGCTGCCTGCGAGTGTACCTACTGACTGGGGCAGCTCTGCCGTTAAGGGGATCCGTGTCGTCACACAAGGCCATCACTTGCATACTGAGGGTCCGTATAGTACAATATAGATTGATTCTGGCCGGGGCAGCGGATTTCTTGCCTTGCTGTTTGGCGGTACCATATTAACAGGCTTGCTGGTATTGCAGTGCTGACTCTCTTTGGGATAAATGCTGTGGGGTAATCCATGACGGTACGCAGGTTAGTAAAAAGTATCCATCTTGGTGGGACGCTCTGGTTTGGTCTTTGTGTAACGTATCTGCTGGTGATTGCGTTGCGTCGTGTGGGTGTGGCGTGGTGGACGATATTTTCTCTTTCGGCGTCGTCTCTGGCGATCGGGTTTGTTCTGGTGAGTTTGTATCTGTATGCGTTGTATCGGGGGGCGACACAGGATAAGGCGACGATGTTAGAACACCCCTTGACGAGCACGCTGTCGTACCTGGGTTTCTATTATGTAAGTCCGTTTCTGGGGGGGCTTGGGGCAGCGTTGGGGATGGCAGGAACCCTGGATGCTGGGGATTTTGTACTGGGGGTGGCGTTAGGGACAGCGGGGGCCACGTTTGGGGTTTGGATTGTATTGGATCCCGTTTTGGCCGCGGCGGAGGGGTTGTTGCCTGCTAGTCGGCGTTACCGTCGGCGTAGGATGGCAAATCAGCGAGCGCAGCGGCGGAGCCAGGAGCGGGAGCGTGCGGTGCTTTTGGAGCAGCTTGAGGTGGCAGAAGAGTCGCAAAGGATAGAGCGAGCCAAGGTATTGGAGCCTTTGTTGTTGCGACTACTGGCGCTGTTGGACGTTGCGGAGGGGGGGCAGCCGACGAACAGGCCCGAGGTGGTCTCGCTTGGGTTGGAGGCTTGGCGGGTTGGGGGGTTGGCGGCGATGCAGCAGCTTCACGAGATGGTCTTGCGAGCGTATGAAGAGCGTCATGGTCAGTTGCCGCGGGTAGACTATGTGGCGCAGTGGTGGGACGCGGTGGGGGCGTGGCAAGCGCCGGCCTACTTGCAGGAGGGGCGTCTGTAGGCGGGGGCACTCTGCAAGAAAGGTGCTGCACCGGCAGGAGACTTCGGGTACAGCGGGCAAGCTCCAAAGGGGCTGGCTGGTGCAGGCTGGATATCTCAGGCCACACCAGCCAGTAACTTCGGGCATTACGCACACAGAGAAGGCCGATCGAGACTCGTGTCGTTGGCCAACGTCAAGGGGTGCGTCGTCGGCGCAGAAAGCCGACTAAGACGACGCCGATGCTGCCCAGGGCAATGGCGCCGGGGGCGGGGATAACGCCGTTGTTGACGAAGGATTCGCTGCCTCCGTCGGGGAAAGCCTGGACGTGGATGCCGATGCGCAGAGAGCCATCACTGAGGGAGTCTATCACATCACCATAGGATTTTCCCGGGAGAAGGTCGAAGTGTACCTCCAGCCATTCGGTTGGGTTAACACCGTTTTGTTGAAGGTGAGGGGTTGTGGAATCGGCCAAGAAGCCCGCTGTTGTCACAAACGGGGGGTCGAGTTCATTACCGCGGGGGAGGTCCGGGGGGCTGGCACCCGGGGAGAAACTAACGCCTGGCCCGTTGACAAGGCTGCTGATACCAAGGAGTGCGCCGTCATCGAAATAGACATCGGTTATGGAGCAGGCATGATTGCCAACATTGCGAAACCGAAAGAATACATCTCCTGTGGCAAGGGGATCGGTTACCGCCAGGACATCGACGAACAATTGTGCCTCACCGATAGTGGCGTTGGCGGGATTGGTTTCATTCGTGATGATATCCTTGAAGATATAGGTGAGATTTGCTTGGGCCGTTGGACAGAGGCTGGCCAGCGACACGAT
>CAYNXW010000202.1:0-5526 GCA_964401265.1 uncultured Pirellulales bacterium
TGGCCTCCACCACGCCAACCACCGCCCGCCTCAACGCAAACATTAACCACAAAGGTACCAACAGCCCCACTCTCGCCAACGTCGCACAAGACGTCACCCTGTCCCCCGGCGACAACACCTTCGACCTGACCGTCCCCCTCGACACCCCAGGCCAACCATGGGACGAATTCAACACCACCCTCTACCAGGCCGCCCTCAACCTTACCACCCCCCAGGGCCAACACACCTTCGCACAGACCTTCGGCTTCCGCCACATCGAACGCCACAACCGCCACATCTACATCAACAACCGCAAAACCTTCTTCCGCGGCACTATCGACTGCTGCGTCTACCCCATGACCGCTCATCCCCCCATGACCCTCGACGCCTGGCTCGATATCTTCGCCACCATCAAAGACCACGGCTTTAACCACGTCCGATATCACACCTGGTGCCCGCCCGAAGCTGCCTTCCAGGCCGCCGACCTGCTCGGCCTCTACCTCGCACCCGAAACCCCCTTCTGGCTCGACGACTGGATCGCCAAAACCCCCAGCAAACCCAAGTGCCTCGGACACGACCCCGACGTACTCGCCTATATCGAACGCGAGATGACACGAATCGCCGACACCTACGGAAACCACCCCTCGTTTGTCCTCTTTGGCATAGGCAACGAATTCGGCAACCGCGGCACCGATTGGAAGGCCACCAATGACCTCCTCGCCCGCGTCAAGAAACACGACCCCCGCCGACTCTACAACGCCTGCACCGCCCGAAAACGCGTACACGCCGACGACTACTGGGTTACCCACTCTACCGGAACTGCCACTCGCGGCATCGGCCCCACCCATACCAACTGGGACTTCTCCTCCGCCGCCCAATCCACTGACCTACCCCTCATCGCCCACGAAACCGGCTCCAGACCCGTCTTCCCCAACTACGACAACCTGCTCCAAAAGTTCAACGGGCCCTTACAGCCGTTTAACCTCATGCGCTTTCGCCAACAAGCACACGCTGTCGGCCTCACCGACCGCATCCCCCAATTCGAACGCGCCTCCGCCCTCTTCCAGATCATCCAATACAAATCCGAGCACGAAGCCATGCTCCGCACTCGCGATTACGCCGGCTACCAACTGCTCATGCTCAGCGACTTTACCGGCCAGGCCGAAGCCCACGTCGGCATCCTCGACCCCTTCTGGGAGCCCAAGGGCATCGTCCAACCCCAAGACGTCCGCCAATGGAACAGCCCCACCGTCCCCCTCGCCCGCGTCGACCGCTATCTCTGGACCACCCGCGAAACCTTTGCCGCCCAACTCGAAGTCGCCCACTACGGCCCCCGCGACCTCGCCAATGTCACGCCCCTCTGGTCCCTTGCCGCTCCGAACAGACACTTCAAGACCACAGGCTACCTCAAAACCGCCTCCATACCCACCGGCACCGTCACCATCCTGGGCACTATCGAGCTGCCACTCGCCCACATGCCCGCCCCCTGCGCACTCACCCTCGAACTACAACTTGCCTCCGCCCGCAACACCTGGACCATATGGGTCTATCCCCCAGACGACCAGACCGCACCAACTACCAACGACCAGAACAACAAACCCCTGATCACCAAAGCCTTCGACAACACTACCCTGGCCGCCCTCGCGAAGGGCCAACGCGTCCTCCTCCTCGCCCACGGCCTCACCACGCCACACACCGCCCGCACCCGCTTCTACTCCGTCTACTGGACCGGCGCGTGGAAGAGCAACGCATTCTCCATGCTCGGCATCCTCTGCTCACCCGAGCACCCCGCCTTGGCTGCCTTCCCCAATCAGGGCCACGCCGACTACCAATGGTTCCAACTCACCAACGGCGCTACCACCTTCGACTTGACCGACTTACTGCCTGGCAATTACCGCCCCATTGTCCAGGGTGTCACCGATTTTCACCACAACCGTCTGCTCGGCCAGGTCTTCGAACTTCAGGTCGGACCCGGCAGACTCCTCGTCTGCGGCTACGATCTCACCTCCGACCTGCCCAACCGCCACGCCGCCCGCCAGATACGCACCAGCCTCCTCGAATACATCCAATCCGACGCCTTCAACCCCACCCAGCAACTCACCCCCAAACAGGCCCTTACACTCCTTGCCCCCGCAAAGCCCTAGCCCGAATATCCCCTCAATCCCCACCTCACACCTTAGAGGCACGCCGACGTGGCAACACCCCTCGCTCATCCCACAGACAATACCCCTGTCCACTCAACGCCACGGCAATGTTGCCACAAAGCAACATACAGGCCCACACCCGCAAAACCGGAAAAAACCCGCCAAGTTCCCGCGCACCAGAACGCCGCTTCTAAGCCTCTAACATAAAAGCACTTACCAAAATACACCAGCAACCTGCCCCCCATATCCCTTCCTTGGCATACCCCTTGCAATACACCTCTGATGAATGGGCCCTCGCCCAGAGGATCAGAGGAAATGAGCGTATCGTCCGACAACAAGCGTCAAGACGCCGGCAGGCCCACTACTACGGGGCCCGCCGGTGCCCTTGTCGCGCTGGTACTCGCTCTAAGCCTTCCTGGTTGCTGTACTTACAAGGCTGACTCATCTGCCAACCGCACCGCCACCCACCCCTGGCGCTGCCAAGCCGCCCGCAACCCCAACCTCATCTTCGACACCCCCGGCTACGCAGGCCATTATGGCCTTGCCGTCAACTCTGAGAGCTTCAGCCGCCAGCCTTGGCCCGCCGCCCCGGCCCACACCAGCTATTTCAGCTACCCAAACATAATTTCCTACGAAATAAGTATTTATGACAATCAGTATATCGGCTCCAACAACATGCCCTACCAGAGCTTCCATCACAGACTTCGCGGCCGCAAAATAGGCATGACCGTCCGATAAATCCTTGCTATCAGCGTGGTGCCCGCCATCGCCGCAGGCAACCTGCTGACCTCCCAAGAAAGACACCCCCCCTTCACTTGCCCACCTTTGGCCAGTCTCACCCGCCGCTGATCCCCGGCCGGCCCAACGCGCCAAGCCCAGAATTTCACAACCTTTTGGCGGACCGCCCAAGAAAAAAACAGCCCGAAATTTGCCCCAAAATACTTTTTCAAAAAACCCCTTGAAGGCGCTTACTCTTTAGTATAAACTGAATTACGTTAAACCTGAGGTATGCCGAACAACTCAAACGCCGTTCTTAAAGGCAGTGGGAAACGTAGCGGTGCCGACGCGGTGGCATCACGGCAGTGGCAGGGAAAGTGTTTTCCGAAATAGCGGAGAGGACCGTCATGGCCACGATAACAAAGAAGGAACTCATCGACCGTATTTCCGAAAAGACCAACGCCAAACGTGTGCTGGTCAAACGCATCGTCCAGTCGTTTCTCGATGAGATCATCGACGAGCTTGGCAATGATAACCGACTGGAGTTTCGGGACTTCGGTGTTTTTGAGAGCAAAAAAAGAGCAGCCAGGGTGGCCCAAAACCCCAAAACGCTCGAACGCGTGCAGGTCCCGCCCAAACGGACGGTCAAGTTCAAGGTGGGCCGGCTGATGAAGCTGCGATTGAGTCAAAGCGATGGCGAGGCCCTACCCGCCCCCGTCGAGCCGCAGCGTCAGGAGCAACTCTAGCGAGTCGACCAGTGCCCCACGCGGCAACGCTGCCAGCCGATTAGGGCGGACCAGAGACCTCAACAGTCTGCCATCCGTCACTAGTCGTTGTCATCGCAAGGGTAGCAGCCCTACCTGTTGGAGTATTTTCGGGGGGGGAGTATGATTGGAGTTAGACTATTGTGGGCGTGGGCAACCGGTGTCTCGCGTCCGACGGATTGCGGCGATCGGCAATTGGTTACGCAACCAAGCCTGCTCGCCCAACGCTTGGTGGCAGGGGGATGCAAAGGTAGCGATCAATGCCACAAGGCGTGATCCGATGGTTCAATCGTAAACGGGGGTATGGGTTCATCGCTAGCGAGGAAGGGCCCGATGTCTTTCTCCACGCCTGCGAGATCCAGGAAATCGATTCGGTGACCCTCAGCGAAGGATCCCGCGTTGAGTACGAACTCGTCCGGGGAGAAAAGGGCCCAAAGGCCACCAAAGTCACCCCCACCGGCCTCGATGGACCAGCAGGATCGCAGGTGTAACCAGCTTTGGCGTTGAGCCGGTAGCGGAGGGGCACCAGGCAACCCGCGCTGTCGAGGGCATCGCAATGGCAACCACTGGCATGAAACCACCGAAGGTGCTTCTCGCGGTGTCGGTCCTTATCATCACCGGCACAGGTCTTCTGATATCGGCATTTATCGCGGCCATCGTGGACGAGTTGAACCCGTTTGCGTTAGTGAGTGCGGGCATGCTGTTGCCATGGTGCGCTGTCTTGGCCATTCAGCAGTATCGCGGGATCTTTCGCGGGGTGCCCTCCGGAGCTTTAACAGCTGCCGTCCTTCTGTTTACGGCCAGCGGACTGTTCTTACTGGTAATGCTCGGAACTATTGCAAATATTGTGACATGCGCAAGGGATGCCATCACGTGGGGCATGATAATGCCCCCACTGGCGGTCCCATTGGTCGGCATGGCGATCTGCTTGCTTATGGCAAGTATAGACCTGCGGTGGGCTAATCGGTTGCGCAGAGCCTATGCCACTGGACTGGCGAGGCACAAGCGCAGCGCGGTTACCGGTCGTGAGGGGATTCTGCTTCTGGCCATTTTGGCCGCCATGGTGGGGGCCACCTCGTATATGATTGCTTCAACGCCCCCGCGTTATGCGGAGCACATTGATCCGGCGGCAGCGCCGTTTCGTCTACCGGCGGGCGCCAGCGACGTGAGTTACCGCAAGGGTTATCGCGGCAGCATCACGTACGAGTTCAACATCAACGAGCACCGCTTTCGCACATGGGTGGCGTCGGGAATCGGCTCCCGGGAGTCGGACTTGGCCGGCGTCACCGTGAAAAACATTACCGACGCGTTCACGATCCCCCGATACACCGGGTGGGTGCCTCAGTCAAACGAACCCGAGGAAGTCACGATCACTGACGGCCTTTACTATTCATGGTCCAGGCAAGACCGCGGCGTATATGCAGGGTATGATCGCTCAAGTGGCCGAGCATACTACTACGCCCATTTTCACTGAGGCACAGGTAAGCCGGGTTGGCATGCGGTCCGCAGTCATGAATAGACAGGCCTTCGTAGAAAACCATCCCCAAGCTGCCCGGCTGTATCAAGACACAGCCTCTCCGTTTAAGGGGGCCGCCCATTCAAGGTGGGTGCATACGCTTGTCGTATCGGCCTATGAAGGTCTCCGCGCAATGACAACCGGACGTACAGGTCAACAGAAGGGCTCAGGCAAGTCACGATGGGACCAGAGGGTTGGGCCAGGCATCATGAACGAAGGTAGTCGATCACCATCCCAAGTAGTCCCAGTGCCATACCAAGGAAGGGTGATATCATGCCGTATGTCATCGCTCTTTTCCACGATTTGTCGACAGCACGCACGAATAGCTGATGCCGGTTGAAGAGAAAACGCAGCCCCACCAGTAGCGAGGCCACACCAAATGCCATAAGCAGTTCGGTGACAACAA
>CAYNXW010000203.1:0-5517 GCA_964401265.1 uncultured Pirellulales bacterium
TCCTGCACACATATTACAGGCAACGATCAATGCGCGATTCAGTCCTTCAACTTCAGCGATTATATTCCTACCTTCGAGATGAGCAGGCATTTGTCGCTCCTTCCTCTAAGTTACTGCGCAGCCAATCTGCAACATTCCTTGCGGCTTTTTCGCACTCATGTTGCCTTCCTCCCCAAAGTCTGGACAAAGATCAGGTTTTTTTCTAGATGGATTCATCGCCACCTGCCCAGCTATGCGCACCGCATCAGATAGAATACATAGCCATAGCAGTCCGAGTAGCGCCGGTAGATGTCGATTTCCTCTTGCATCGCGGCAATGACCTGGAGTTTGTCGCTCTCGCCGGCACAGGCCTGCCTGCACCGCGTCAGCCGCTTTTCCAAAGGCGCGTAGTAACCCTGCCACCAGGCTGACTCAGGCAACACGAAATGGCCTACCAACTCGTAACCCGCCGCGGTCACGGCCTTGAGGGCGGCTGCGATATTGTTCATGGCAGGGTACTCCCGGGCAAAATACTGTTGGCACTGGGCGGGCACATCCGCCTTGAGCCAACAAAGCTCCGACGCTCCCAGCGTGCCGCTAGTTCCCTGCAGCGAACGGCACATGGTGAGGCCCTTCTCAAAGCCCACGATATACAGCGCCCCCTCCGACCAGATCAGGTCAAAAGGCCCCTTCTGCCGGGCCAGATCGTGCATATCGCACAGGCAAGGCTCGATCCTCTCGGCCAGGCCCGCCGCCTGCGCCCGTCGACTCAGTTCGTCCAGATATGGCTGATGATTGTCGAGGGCCACGATCGTCCCGGCTGTCTGTCGCGCCAAGGCCAGCGTCTGCGCCCCGTTGCCGCAGCCCACATCCAGCATGCGCATCGGCCGACCACCCGCCGCCTGCGCGGTGCTTTTCGCCTCAGGCAACACCATGGCCAGCGCCCGCTGTGTCGCTTCGTCGCTGCCCGGCGCCAGCCGCTTTAACGAGCCGTCAAAGATCTCGTAGAAGAATGCCCACTGCTCTGCTTCGTTCATGCGCCACCTCACCCGCTCGGTCTACGCCAGTTCGGCCTGGCCGTCAAGACACGTGTATTCATCGTGGAGCCCTACGATCCCGTTGATCGCTGCCTCACCACATTCCTCCCCCAACACCTCCACGAGCCGGCAGATGCCATATCCCTCGCAATGGCTTTCGTAGTCCCGCTGCCACGTGCGATACCTCTCTTGTGCCTCTTGGGTTTCCCACGGGTACTGGTTCGGCGGTCGCCTCCACCCGCACCGCCAGGGCTTGGGCGTCAGCCGGGCCCGAAAACACTCCTGCTTCAACGTCAACTTCCGGTAGAGCATGTCGCTGCCCAGCTCGGCGAACAGAGCCGCTACATCATCCGACGCAGGGTTGTAGAGTCGATCTGTAAACAGCAGCCTTGCCCCCGCCGCCGTCTCGTAGAGCCGAAACGAACGCTGCAGATTTTTCGCAAACCAACCCTTAAGCCAGTCCAGCGTGCCTTGACGCAGCGTCTCGAGCCGCCTGCGCTTCTTCGCTGGCGAAAACATCAGCGACAGACTGTCGAGCACGCCCTGTGTTTCCAACACTGGAAAGTCCACGTCCACAAAACAGACCGACGTCGTGTTCAGCACCAGCGAGCCGTAGCGGTTGCGCGTGATCGCCCCGACCTCCTGGCCATCCTGCTGAATCGACTCGACAATCTCCTCGCGTAGCGGGCGTTCCAGATACTCGTAGGTGTCCAGCTCACGGCCGGCGGCGCGAGCCTCAACAATTCGCTTCGCCCGCGCCACCGCGTCTTGCCGGGCCCCCTCCAGAGTCTCAAACGACCAGCCTAAAGCTGAATACTTCTTTTCCTTGCCCTTGCGATCCAGCACGGCATAGTCCTGCCAAGTCCAGTACGGCGGTATTCTCATGACGTGCACTCCCTAATATCCGGTTATGTGTGATGCTCGCTCCCCGCCTCATCCTGACCGCAAACCCTCGGCTGGCTCTGGCCCACCTGTCCCGCTCTCCCGCGCCACCATAGGGCCCCTACCCGCCAAATCCCCAGAGCCGCCAATAACGATACAATGCCCGCACTGATCCGCAGCCATTCCGGCACCGGCCCCGGACCAAAACTCTCACCCATATAACGCATCATATATCCCAAGGCCGTCTGCAAGGAAGTAGCCGCCTCTGAGTCAGCCTGCTCCGCTTGCAGCCGGTCGATGTCCTCCTGCATCTCATAGGCTACCGCGCACAGCGCTTCCCGCCACGCCGTCTTGCGCGATTGGTCGGCCTGGTAGACCATATTCACAGATATGCAGACAACCAGCAGACTGATCAGCACCGCCAGTTGTTTTTTCTGCCCCGCACTCATCTTCATACGCCAACCCTGCATAAACCGCACCTCCCGGAACTGCCTGTAGCGCAAGACCGGTTGTAAGGTGACTGGGCCAGGACACCTGCACCCATGATACGACCGGGCGATCGCCCTGGCTAGCACGAAATACCGACATTGCCGCTCCAGGCGACCTGGAGGCAGTGGCCCTTGCTGTGGCCATAGCGGCCAACCGAGTCATTGTCAGGCCTGGGCCTGTTCTTCGTCGCGTAGCAGCTTATATTCGATAGAATCCACCAGGGCCTGCCACGAGGCGTCGATGATGTTCTCCGAGACGCCGATGGTGCCCCAGTGATGGTGTTCGTCGGCTGATTCGATCACCACGCGGACCTTGGCGGCGGTGCCCTCTTTCGAGTTGACCACCCGCACACGGTAATCCACCAGGTGCATCTTGTTTATTACGGGGTAGTGCACACTGAGCGCTTTGCGCAGCGCGGTGTCCATGGCGTTGACCGGGCCGTCGCCCTCGGCCACGCAATGCTCGGCCTGGCCGTTGACGTTGATCTTGACAATCGCCTCCGACACCGGCTCGACGCCCCGCCCCTCGCTGCCCTTCAAAATGACCATGCGGTAGTGGTCCAGTTCGAAGAACGTGTGGTAGTGGCCCAGGAACCGCCGTACAATCAAATCGAAGCTGGCGTCGGCTGTCTCAAATTGAAAACCCTCGTTCTCCAGATCCTGCACATGCCGCAGAATCTTGCGTACCAGGTTTCTGTCCTTGAGCAGGGCGAGCTTTTCCGATTTGGCCAACAGATTTGACGCGCCCGAGAGTTCCGATATCAGAATCAGGCGGGTGTTGCCCACGTCTTCCGGGTTGATGTGTTCGTAGCAGCGGCTGTTTTTCTGCACCGCGTGGACGTGCATGCCGCCCTTATGGGCAAAGGCGGAATTGCCCACGTAAGGCTGATTCAAGGGCAGATTCAGATTCGCCATCTCATAGACGTAGCGCGACGTTTCTGTCAACTTTCGCAGGTTCGCCGCTGACAGACAGGGCCGATGCATTTTCAACGCCAAGTTGGGTACCACCGTGCACAGGTCGGCGTTGCCCGCCCGCTCGCCGAAGCCGTTGATGGTGCCCTGGACCATGGTGGCGCCGCCCTGCACGGCCGCCAGGGTCGTCGCCACTGCCAAGCCTGCGTCGTTGTGGGTGTGAATGCCCACGGGCACGTCCAATTGGCCCACGACGTCGGCCACGATTCGCTCAATGTCGTTGGGCAACATGCCGCCGTTGGTATCGCAGAGCACCAGTCGCGTCGCCCCCGCGTTGGCGGCTGCTTCGAGCACCTTCAACGCATATTCGGGATTCTCCACGTAGCCGTCGAAGAAGTGCTCGGCATCGAAAAACACCTGGCGGCGTTTGCAACGCAAGAAGCGAATCGAATCGTCGATCATGCGCAGATTCTCATCCAACGTGGCACTGAGGACGTGCTTGACCTGCATGTCCCACGCCTTGGCCACCAGCGCGATCGTATGCGCATGGCAGTCCACCAGCGCGGCCATCCCCGCGTCTTCCTCCGCTGAGGCACCCTTCTTACGCGTCATGCCGAACGCCACGATCTCGCTGTGCTCGAGGCGTTGCTTACGCACGCGCTCGAAGAAGGCCTGGTCCTTGGCGTTCGAGAGCGGATAGCCCCCCTCGATGTAGTCGATGCCCAACTCGTCGAGCTTGGCCGCGATGAGCAGCTTGTCCTCGAGCGAAAAGGCGACCCCCTGCGCCTGGGTGCCGTCCCGCAGCGTCGTATCGTAGGTCTCTACCGCACCGAGCGTCTGGTCTTTCTGCTTGGTCATGGTCGCTAAGTCCTGCCTTGGGGCCCGCGATATTCTCGCAGGGCCCTTGCTTGAGCCAATAAAAAAAGCCTCGCAGGCATCAGCCCCGAGGCAACAAGACGTCACACAATGCGTCTCGCCGTCATCAGGGGCTATTCGAAATAATAATTGCCAGAATGCGTGGACGCCTCATCATGGTTTCTCCTTGTGCTAGCACCCCATAGTATCAGCCGGCCGGCTTGTGTCAAGCCCCTCCCAAGAGGCAGGCACCGCCAGGGCCGAGGGAAATTGTGTATGGGCCTCTGGCAGGTGACCCTCTCAATAATTAGAATGGTCTCATGAGCACCGAAAAGACGCCTGCGAACAGCCAAGCCGAGGTCGCACTGGTCCGTGCGGCACGCCAAGGGGACCGTGAGGCTCTACGCCAGCTGCTCGCCGACAACTGGAATTGGCTTAAAGGCTTGGCATACAACATCTTAGGTAACGCTGCCGACGTTGAGGAGACGCTGCAGAACGTCTGTGTGCTGGTGCTGAAGAAGATTGACACCGTGCGTGAGCCCGAACGATTCAAGGGTTGGCTGGCCACTGTGGCTCGAAACGAAGCGCTGGCCTTCCGGGCTAAACGCAGCAGACTGCGGGTCGGACTCGACCAGTTGTTGGGCGCGGAGCAACTGGCCAGCCCAACGCCGCCGGCCCTGGACCGACTGGCCCAAGAAGAAGAGCACCAGCGACTGTTGGCCGCCGTCGCCCTGCTGCCCGAAAAATACCGTGAGGTCTTTGTGCTCAAATACATGCAAGACATGCCCTACAGCAAGATTGCTGAGATCCTGCAACTGCCCGTGACCACCGTGCAGATTCGGCTGGTTCGTGGGCGGCGCATGATCTTCAACCGCCTCACGGGCCAGCCCACCAATAAGGTGCCCCGAACATGACCGACGAAAACGTGGAACAATTGATCAGCAAGTGCCTTGACGGGGAAATCTCGCCCGCCGAGCAGGAGCACCTTGACGAAATCCTCCTTCGCGACGGAGCGGCCCGCGAACTCCTGCGCGACATGCAGAGCCTTCACCGCAGCGCTCGAGAGGCCCTGGAGAACACCCTGGGCCCCGACAAGGTCGCCCCCGCCGCGGTCCTCTTCCAGCGGGCCCTTGACCTGCATGACGGGCCACAGCGCCGGCTGGCCCTGCCCCATTGGGTCCGCGTCGGGGCTACTCTGGCTGCGGGCTTTCTGCTGGGGGTGGCGGTACTGGTTATTGCACGCCAACTCGCCTCCCAACCTGGCCCGCCAGAGCACGACAGCCCCGCAGGCGGCACCATCGCCGTTGCCCCCGAAATCGCCCCACCACCCGACCAGCCGGACCCGACCACCGACCAGGGGCCCA
>CAYNXW010000204.1:0-941 GCA_964401265.1 uncultured Pirellulales bacterium
AAAAACGCCCCCATCATCAACGCCCCACCAAAAAGATGCACCAGCGGATTAGGATACACCGTGTCATTAACAAGCCACGCCCCCGTCGCAATAACCATCGCGCTGCCCAGCACCGCCGCCGGCACATGCCACGTAATCGTCCGACGCACCAGCAAAAACATCCCCCCAATCAGCCACGCCAACGCTGACGTCTCCCCCGCACAGCCGTCAATCGTGCCCTTGAACATCGGCACGATCAGCGTGTTCACCTCAGCCGCCGTCGCTCGCTGGGCAACAGCCAAATCCGCCTTCGCCGCGTCCTTAATAGGCGCCTTCGCCAACGCCAGCGGCGTCGCTCCCGTAACAGCCTCAGCCTCAACGCGGGCCACCAACTCTCCCCCCGCCTCGTCCCGGGCAGCCTGCGACGCCGCCTGCTGCGCCGTCAGCGCCGTACCAAAACACACAATCAAAAACGCCCGACCCACCATCGCCGGATTAAATATGTTCGCCCCCAATCCCCCAAATAGCATCTTCGTCACGCCGACCGCCACCACCGAGCCGATCACCACCGCCCACCAGTGCGTATTCGCCGGCATCGACAGCCCCAAGATCAACCCCGTCACCACCCCGCTGCCATCATGCAACGTCTGCGGCTTCCTACGCACCGCGTTAAAAACCCACTCCGTCGCCAGACACCCCACCAACGCGCTCAACAGCACGACAACCGCACTCTTGCCAAAAAGGTACACCGCCATCACCGTCCCCGGCAACAGACCAATAATCACCTCAATCATGATCCGCCGGCTCGTCGACGCATCGTACACATGAGGCGACGGCGATACCGTCAAAACCTTCGGCTGTTCCTGTTTCTCGTTTGCCATCAACGTGCCCTTCGTGGCATGGGCGTCTCGCCCATGATTCTTCCCGTCTCGCCGCCATCTAACCCGCGTCTCGCATCGTGT
>CAYNXW010000204.1:1041-5511 GCA_964401265.1 uncultured Pirellulales bacterium
CGCGGGCATCTTGCCCGCGTCTTGCATCGTGTCGCGGGCATCTTGCCCGCGTCTTGCATCGTGTCGCGGGCATCTTGCCCGCGTCTTAAAGCCCCCTACGTCAGTAGGGGGATATCCGCCGTCTCCCGCAGTAAGGTTCTTTCTGAGTTTTCTTGTCAAGTCCTCTTGGCCTGCCGCGCCAACTGCTTGCCCGCCCGCATATACTGCACCAGCGGAATCTTCGACGGACACACGTACGTGCAGCAACCGCACTCGATGCACGCCATCAGGTCGTTCTCCAACGCCATCGCAATATCACGCGCCTTGGCCGCGTGCGCAATACGCGTCGGCACCAGACGCACCGGGCAATTGTCCACGCAACGCCCACAGCGAATACACGCCATCTCCTCCCGCTGCGCCACCTCCCCACGGCTCATGACCAGCACCCCGCTCGTGCCCTTGACAATCGGCACATCAAGCCGCGACACCGTCGGCCCCATCATAGGCCCACCCAGCACCACCTGCTGCGCCTCATCCCGAAGCCCGCCGCAACGCTCGACCAAATCCTTCACCAGCATCCCCACCGGCACCCGAAAATTGCCCGGCCTCTCAATACCCCCGCCCGTCACGCACACGATACGCTCCGTGACCGGCCGGCCCTCGACACACGCCCACGCTATCGCCGACGCCGTGCCCGCGTTGACCACCACCACCCCCACGTCCAAAGGCAGCCCACCCGTCGGCACCACCCGGTTCACAACCGCCTGGATCAACTGCCGCTCGCCCCCCTGCGGATATTTCGTCTGACACACCGCCAACTGCAGCTCCGGCACATCCGCGATCGCCGCCAGCACGCTCTCAATCGCCTCGCCCTTGTTGTCCTCGATCGCAATGATCCCCCGCTCCGCCCCCGCCGCCCGCATCGCCAACTGCAGCCCCGCCACCATAGGCCCAGGTGCCTCAACCATCAGCCGATGGTCACTTGTCAGATAAGGCTCGCATTCACAACCATTTAAAAGCACCGTGTCGACCGGCTTGGCCGCATTGGCCGTCAATTTGACCGCCGCCGGAAACGCCGCACCACCCTGCCCCACTATCCCCGCCCTCCGTATCGCCTCCACGATCGCCTCCGACGCGTGATCCGCCCCCGAAAAACCACCAGGCAACTCCCGCCAAGCCTGCCCCTCCCCCGGCTCATCACTCGCCGTAATCACCACGCTGAGCACCTTCCCCGGACCCGCGCAAGGCTGCGGCGATATCTCCTTCACCGTCCCATTTATCGGACTATGCACCGGCGCCGACACAAAAGCGTCACAAGTACCAATCTCCTGACCCGCCTGCACCGCCTCCCGGGGCTGCACCGTCGCCTGGCAAGGCGCCCCGATATGCTGCGCCAAAGGCACCACCACAAGACTGCCCGCCGCCACCCCAACAGCCTCAATAGGCTCCGACTGCGAAAGCTCTTTGCGAGCCGCGGGATGAATACCCCGCCTGAACGTCAAATTCCTGAGCACTTTGCCTGCGAGTGTCGTCATAACTTATCGTCTCTGCTGTCAGGTGTTACGAATCACACAAAATACTCGTTCCTCGCCCCCAACGCAACCCAAAACCCCCTTTCGCGGCCTCCCGCGCCCAACCGGAGCGTCTTCCCCCATCGAAGCGCCGCGATCTCACCGCGGGCTCAGACATGCGATTCCATTTGCCTCCCGATACCCTCCTCCAGCCCCCCGTGTAAAACGGGGGGATCGTCTCCATTCCACCTTCCGACCCCTGGCAGCGTCCCTTCGTACGGCACAGCCGTGCGAAACAGGCGATGGCGATCCCCCCTGCTACTCCCCTGCCACGCAAACACCCGCCTGTCATTGCGAGGAGGCCTTCCCAGGCCGACGTGGCAATCTCAACCGCCCGTCTACCCTCTCCCCCCTTTTCCCAACCATCCATCGAAGCCCCTCTCATCGCGGGCTCAGACATTCAGACACATTCACCTCCCGACACCGCCAACCGCTTTTTCCTTGCCGCAACAGACGCCCTCATGGTAGAAACCGCCCCGGAAAGGAACCCATATGGCAGTTGTCGTAGGCATAGACGAAGCAGGTTACGGGCCCTTGCTCGGGCCTTTGGTGGTCTCCGCCTCCCTCTTGCAAGTGACCGATGACCTGTTGGAAACCTGCTTCTGGCAGACCCTCCGCTCCAGCGTCGCCAAAACACGCCAGCACGCCCGCGGACGCCTCGTCATCAATGACAGCAAAAAACTACACGATGGCACCGGACGCTACCGGCCCCTCCAAAGGGCCGTTCTGGCCTACCTCACCGCTGCCGGCGACACCACCCCCGTCAACCTGGCCGACCTCATCACACGCCTCGGCGCCGATTGCTCTGCCGAACTGCCCCACTACCCCTGGTATGGGCCCACCTGGTCCGATTGGTCCCTGAGCTACGACCCCGGCGATCTCGCCACCGCCGCCGCCGCCCTCTCCAGCGATTTCTCCGCCAAAAACATTCGCCACGCCGCCCTCTGGAGCCGACCCGTCCCCGTCGGACGCTTCAACAAGCTCCTCGAGGCCACCCACAACAAAGCCACCGTCCTCTTCTCCTTCGTCAGCCAACTCATCGACCACACCTGCCGACAATGGCCCCAGGAAAACCTCCACTTCCTCGTCGACAAACAAAGCGGACGCACCCGCTATCGCGAGCATCTCCAAAGACTCATGCCCGACATGACCATGAAGATCGTCCACGAAGAAAACGACCTCAGCCGCTACCGACTCACCGGCCCCCGACGCACCGTCGACATCTCCTTCGTCCAGGGCGGCGACCGCAAACACCTGCCCATCGCACTGGCCAGCATGACCAGCAAATACCTCCGCGAACTCTTCATGGAAATGCTCAACGCCTACTTCCACCAACACTGCCCCCAAATCAAACCCACCGCAGGCTACTACCAGGACGGCCAACGATTCCTAAAAGACCTCAAAACCCACAACCTCGACCCTGCCCTCGCCCCCCTCCACCTCCTCGTCCGCAACCGCTGACTCTGCACCAGATATACCAACCCCTCATAATCCCTTTACCAGCGTAGGCGGATGGAAACATCCGCCAATCAAAAACACAGAACTTCACCGCCAGAGGTAACCATTCGACCAGAATGTAGGATGGGTAACTCGTTACCCATGCTGACTTCTCACCACAAGTATGAAACACGCCCTACATCGCCCGGTCGTCCGCATCGACACCGCCCGCCTGAGCCTCCGCCTCGTCTTCCATCGCCGCCGTCGTAATCGCCGTCTTCTCCAGAATCACATCGATCCGCCGCCGCACCAAAGGCAACAACGGCACATGCGGTATCCGCCGCAACTCCCGATGCCCAATCGAATCATAAATCACCAGATCACCCGCCAGACACAACGCCAGCTCAAAAAAGTCCGGATAGCTCGACGACACCCGCTTGGCCCCACGCGCCAGCGAATCGTCCATCCGCCCGAACTGGTAATGCTCAAACTCATTGTGCGTGATTCGCCACTTGCTGTTGACCCGCGTCCATATCCACATAATCGCGTAAAGCACCGTCAGCACCATGCTCACCATCAAACCCAGACTGCCCGAATACGCCGGGTCCAGCCCCGCAAAAAGATCATAAATGCGCGAAAACAGCGTCACGCTCTTCACGTCCCGCAACCACACAATCATAAACCCGCACCCCCCGATCAACACTAGCCAGAAAATCGTGAAATTTCGGCTCAGATCAAACCCCACCGTCACCAGAACCACCACCAGCGTCACGCCCCACACCCACGCCAGCACCTCCGAATTCGCCCCGCTGCGGTCAAGCAGGTACAGCAGATAACCCATCACCAACAAAGGCCACGAAAAAATAAACTTGGGATACGTATAAAAAACCACTTCATGCTTCATCGCCGCCTGACCTCCTCTTTAGCAGGGTAGGGCGGATGGAAACATCCGCCAATCAAAAACAGATAACCTCACCGTCGTATATAGCCATTCCACCTGCTTAGCGTCGCAATTATCAAAAGCACGTAGGATGGGTAACTTGTTATCCATGCTGAATTCTAACTGTACTGCGCCAACTCGTCGACCATTTGCGTATAGGAAAGCAACTGCAGCCGCGTCAGCTCATAATGCTCCCGCAGCAGACAAAGCCGGCGCGTACACCGCGGCTCCGCCGGCGCCAGATGCTCGCGGATGACACGCAACGCCCGCTTCGGCGACCGCTTGACCAACCGCCGAATCCGCCGCGCGTCAATGCCATAACCGATACGCACCGCTCGCAGCCTACGCCTGTCCGCCCGCAACTCCGGTGCGTGCTCATCCAGAAACCCGTCCAGCTCCGCCACAAGCCCCCGCGCCGCCGCCGTGCGCTCACCCAACCTGCTCCGCGAACACATCCGCCCGTGCGCCAGCCGCTCCATCGCCGCTACCTCTTCTATCGGCTGCTCGTCCAGCAAACCAGCGGCAAATTCCACATCGTACCCC
>CAYNXW010000205.1:0-5510 GCA_964401265.1 uncultured Pirellulales bacterium
CCTTTGGCGAGTCCTCACTCGCAATGACCGAGGAAATTAGATGCGATTGCCCTGCCCCCCCCTTACACCCGACCAGTTCTTTCTTGCAAAAAGGCCACGATAGCCCTATTATGTACATGTCAAAAATAGATTTTCTCGCCGAGGCTGCTTCCCTGATGATTCTGCTCGCTTGAAAGCCTCCACAGCCCCCTTATCTGGCAGAGGATTCAGCCATATGCGACAGCCAGCTCTTGTGCAGGACCACCTCTCAGACGCCGCTCTGGCCCTATGGGTTGACCAGGCTCACGATAAAGCCGCCTACAAACGCCGACTCGTCGTCCTGCTCACCAAGGTCCATCGCCTCCACGCGCCAACCATTGCCAGTATGCTCGGCGTCTCCATTCAGTCGGTAAGACTCTGGCTCAAACAGTACAACACGAATGGGAAAAAGGGCTTAGAGCGTCAAGGTCGCGGCGGAAGACGCTGGGCCCTTCTCTCCCCTGCCCAGGAAGCAAGCCTCGTCAATACCCTCGCTACAAAAGCGGCCCACCACGATGTCAGTACCGTCAAGCTCGCCCGCCAGGTCATTCAGCGACAGTACGGCCGCTCCGTCTCCCGCTCTTATATCTACGCCCTGCTTCGCCGACACAACTACCTGCATGCCCTTGAGCAGCACCGGCAGCAGCTGGCCCGAAGCAGGCTCTGGGAAACAGTAGCGACCCTACCGGACAATTTCGCCCGTATCTCACGTCCCTGGCTACGAAAATAGGGAGCTATGTGCTACTATTGATGTGAACACCCGATATTTCTCTTGACATCCCGACGCCCTGCCACCATCATGCCCCCCAATCAAGCTGGTTGGCCGGGTTCTCGATGCCAATACCAGCATGACCGCCGGCCAAGACGGGGCCTAAGCTACCGCAACATTATCTCTGCGATAGGAGCGTGCTATGGATATCCTCAAAGACTTCGCCGAACGTGCCAAAAAACGCCAACTTAGGGTCGTTCTACCTGAGGGGCGAGACGAACGCATCATCAAAGCTGCCCACGCCATCAAACGCCAGGGTATCGCCCAACCTATCGTCCTGGGAACCCCGGAGCAAATTGACGCTGCCGCCGCCGCTGCCAACCTCTCCCTCGATGGCATCGCCACCATCAACCCCAAGGAATCCGAAAAAAGAGACCCCTATGCCCTCACCTACGCCGAACGACGCACGCGCGAGGTCTCACAAGGGGTCGCCAGACGTATGGTAACCAAGCCCGTATTCTACGGCGGCATGATGGTCGCTACCGGTGATGCTGACGCCATGGTCGCCGGCGCCGCTACCGCCACGGCCACCGTCATCCAGGCCGGTGCCCTCACCGTCGGCTTTGCCCAGGGCATCACCACCCCCTCCAGTTTCTTCCTCATGATCGTTCCCGAATTCAACGGCAAAAAAAACGTCCCATTCATCTTCGCTGACTGCGCCGTCAACATCAATCCCTCCCCCGAGGAGCTCGCCGAAATCGCCTTGGCTTCGGCCATCAGTGCCCAAAAACTACTCCGCTCACAACCACACGTCGCCATGCTCTCATTCTCCACCAAGGGCAGTGCCGCACACGCCGACGTTGACAAAGTCACCGCCGCTCTCGAAATAGCACGACAACGCAACCCCGAGCTCGCCATCGACGGCGAACTCCAGGCCGACTCCGCCATCGTACCTCAGGTCGCCGCCAAAAAGGTCAAAACACAAAGCGACGTCGCCGGACACGCCAACGTCCTCATCTTCCCCGACCTCGACGCCGGCAACATCGCATACAAACTCACTCAACGCTTGGCCCATGCTCAGGCTATCGGACCTTTCCTTCAAGGGTTCGCTATGCCCGTCAGCGACCTCTCACGTGGTGCCAGCGCCGACGACATCGTTGCTACCACCGCCGTCACACTTGCCCAAGTGTAGACCCAAAGGCCGCTTAACCACGACGGCCTCCATGAACAGCAGCCGCAACTAGCGACTCGCCCAATACGGAAAGGACCAACCATGAAAGTCTTAGTGGTAAACTGTGGCAGTTCCTCCATCAAGTACCAGCTCTTCAATATGCCTGACGCCGACGTCCTCGCCAAAGGCACCGTCGAACGTATCGGTGAAGAGCATAGCCGCCTCATCCATAACGTAAACGGCGACACCTACAACCTCGATACTGACGCCGCCGACCACGATCAGGCTATGGCCCTCGTCCTCGACACTCTCGTCGACGACAAAATGGGCGTCATCTCCCAGATCAGCCAAATCGGCGCCGTAGGCCACCGCGTCGTACACGGCGGCGAAGAGTTCACCGGCTCCATGGTCATCGACGACGACGTCCTCGCCTCCATCCAAAAATTCGCCGACCTCGCCCCTCTCCACAATCCCCCAAACCTCGTCGGTATCCGCGCCGCCCAACACTCACTCCCCGACGTACCACAAATCGCCTGCTTCGACACCGCCTTCCATGCCACCATCCCACCCACCGCCTACATGTACGCCCTGCCCTACGAACTCTACGAAAAATTCCGCATCCGACGCTACGGCTTCCACGGCACCAGCCACCGCTACGTCGCCCGAAGAGCCGCCATACTCATGAAACGCGGCAAATACGACGTCAACGTCATCACCTGCCACCTCGGCAACGGCTGCTCCATGGCCGCCGTCAAACAGGGACACTCAGTCGATACCTCCATGGGACTCACCCCCCTCGAAGGCCTCGTCATGGGCACCCGCTCCGGTGACTTCGATCCCGCCATCCTCTTCTACCTCGCCGGAAAAGGGTACGACGTCGCCGCACTCAACAAGCTCTGCAACAAACAAGCAGGCCTCATCGGCGTCTCCGGCCTCTCCAACGACATGCGAACCCTCGCCCAAGCCGCACAGAGCGGCAACGAACGCGCCCAACTCGCCATCGACATCTTCTGCTACCGCGTTAAAAAATACATCGGTGCCTACACCGCCGTCCTCGGCACCCTCGACGCCGTCATCTTTACCGGAGGCATCGGCGAAAACTCCGTCGAGGTCCGACAAAACGCCTGCAGCAACCTCAGCCAGCTGGGCCTCCACCTCGACGAAAAGGTAAACGCCGACGTCCGCGCTCGTGAAGCACTCGTCAGTACTCCCGATAGCCCTGTCAAAGTCTTTGTTATTCCCACCAACGAAGAGGCCGCTATCGCCAACGATACATACGATATTGCAAAAAAAAGGAATGAAGAATGCCCCGATTCCGAATGCTCCAGGATGATGAAATCCAACAGCTGATTCAGCAGGGCTGCTCCGCCCGCCATTGGAAAAACGTTACCGTGGCCGATGGCTTCAACGCCGCACGCGTCCGCAACGTCCACTTCGACGGCGACGTACGTATCGGCCGACTCGCCGGCGATCTGACCGATTGCCACGGCCTGCCAAAAACGTCCGGCATCTTCAACGCCATTATCGTCAACGCCTCTATCGGAAACGATTGCCGCATCGCCAACGTAGGTGTTCACCTCGCCAACTACAATATCGGAAACAACGTCTGCATCGAAAACGTCGGATGCCTCCACACCAGCCCTGATGCCACCTTCGGCAACGGCATCGAAATCGACGTCCTCAACGAAGGCGGCGGCCGCGAAGTCACCCTCTTCGCCCAAATGTCCGCCCAATATGCCTACCTCGCCTGCCTCCACCGCTATCGCCCCGCCCTCGTCAAAAAACTCCACGCCATCGCTAACCAATACACACAACACGCCAAGGCCGACCGCGGCAACATCGACGACAACGCCTGTATCTGCTCCGCTCGCGAAATCATCGACCTCAACGTCGGCCCCCATGCCCGTATCGACGGCGCCGCCACGCTACGCAACGGCACCATCCTCAGCACTCCCGATGACCCAACCTTCATCGGCCCAGACGTCAAAGCACAAGACTTCATCGTCGCCGAAGGCGCCTCCGTCTCCGACGGCGCCCTGCTCGCCAAAGTCTTCGTCGGACAAGCCTGCCAGATAGGAAAACAGTACTCCGCCGAAAACTCCCTCTTCTTCGCCAACTGCGAAGCCTTCCACGGCGAGGCCGTCAGCGTCTTCGCCGGACCCTACTCCGTCACCCACCACAAGTCCACCCTGCTCATCGCCGCCCTCTTCAGCTTCTACAACGCCGGCAGCGGCTCCAACCAGTCCAACCACATGTACAAGCTCGGACCCGTCCACGAAGGCAAACTCGCAAGAGGCGTCAAAACCGGATCCTTCTCATACATGATGTGGCCATGCCGCATCGGGCCCTTCTCCGTCGTCCTCGGCAAACACTCCGGCACCCTCGACCTGGCCGACCACGTCTTCAGCCATATCGAAGCACGAGCCGACGGAAAAGCCGCCCTCGTACCAGGACTCAACATCACCACCGTCGGCACCGTCCGTGACGGCGCTAAATGGCGCACCAGGGACCGCCGAAAAGCCGCCGTCAAACGCGACCTCATCAGCTTCGACGTCTTCAGCCCCTACACCGTCGGAAAAATGCTACGAGCCTCCGCTCAGCTGAAGCAGCTCCAGGACGCCACCGACAAATCCATCGAAGAAGTCGCCCTCGGTGGCGCCATGATTCGCCGGCCCATCCTGCGAACCGGACAGAAAAACTACCGCACCGGCATCGAAATGTACCTCCTCGAAACCGCCTTCTCACGAGCCGAAAAGGGACTCAATGGAGGCCGCGACGCCATGCTCGCTGCACTCCAGCCCGACGCCGACGCCCTCTACTCCGACCAATGGGTCGATATCGCCGGCCTGCTCATGCCCCGCCAACGACTCGCCCAACTCCACGATACCATCGAAGCCGGAAACGTCGATTCTGCAGACGCACTTAACAACGCCCTCCAATCCATTCACCAGGCCTACGACAAAGACGCCTGGCTCTGGGTCCTAAAGGCCTTCCAGCAAGTCTTCGGCGTCGACCTCACCAACGCCTCCAAAGACGACCTGCTCAACCTCGCCGACAAATTCGCCAAAATCAAAGGAAAATTCTACAAGCTCGTCCTCGCAGACGCCGAAAAAGAATTCGCCGAACTCAGCCGCTCCGGCTTCGGCCAGGATGCCGCCTCCCATGACGACGCCCTACTGGACTTCGAACAGGTCCGTGGCCGATATGAAAAGAACAAGTTTGTCAACGAAATGCAGGCAAAACTGCAAGAGCTCGCCCAACGGGTCGATGCTCTTAAAAACGTACTCAAATAACCGAAATATGTGTTGATGGGGCTTAACGTTGGCATATTGAACGCCAAGGCCCCCAACCTGCGATACTTCTTTACGAAAGGAAGACTCAAAAATGCGCGTAATCATTCAACCTGACTATAACGACATGAGCGCCTGGGCCGCTGCCTATATCGCCCGACGAATCAACCAGTTTGCCCCCACCGACGACAAACCCTTCGTCCTGGGCCTGCCTACAGGCTCCACCCCCGTGGGCACCTACAAAGAACTCACCCGCCTCTGCAAGGCCGGCAAAGTCAGCTTCGCTAACGTCGTCACCTTCAACATGGACGAGTACGTCGGC
>CAYNXW010000206.1:0-5506 GCA_964401265.1 uncultured Pirellulales bacterium
GGAGTTTCCTTGCTGATAAATTCGATACCCACCGTGTCCCGCTTTGGCCACATGTGTTCGCCGAGCCAGCCTTTCGTCACGATGTGGTCGTCACGAGCCATTTCGCGACTGATGAAATCCACCCAGGCCTTGACGCGGTCGCAATGCTGTTTGAGCAAACGTTCGTCACCGTGGCATTGGTAGAGATACCATACGAGCATCGGATAGGCGGCGTTTTGAGAGACGTCACTGCGTCGATTCATCCCCGGCAAGCGGGGCACGATATCAGACAGGTCGCCGTTATTGGAACCGGCCAGCGTAATGCCCCACGCGAGTTCGGTCCACAGATTGGGCATAGATTTGCGAGCCGAGAGGCTTCCGGAAAAGGTAGCCGGCTCATTATAATAGATCGGCTCGCGGTGCAGGCAGTCCAGCATGAACCCCTTGAGCGCCACCTTGAGCGTACGTTCGATGTTTGCGTGAATCTGGTTGAGAAGATCGTTGGAGCAGCTGAACCGGCCGTACATATCCACATCGCTATAGACTTCCCGCCCCAGTATGGTATCAGGTGTGGGCTCTTCTTCGAGGCCCTCCACTCGGACGTAGCGGACAGGGTGAAACGTAAAACGCGGTTCATATGTTTCGCCGTCCGGATTGCCGTTGAGGATGTAGGTGTCCTTCTCGCCCAACTCATAGTGAATTGTGATCTGATTGCCTGCTTTGCCCTTGGTTTTGAGAAGCACCCAACCGCCAAAATACCGGTCGAATTCAAACAGCCATCCGCCACTTTCATGCTGGGTTATCTTGATCGGGCGCAACGTGTCCTGGACCTTCATGGGCGAGACGGTTTGACTTTTCAACCGGCCCCTGGGCGCCGGAAGAACCGCGACATCGGTCCACTGGCTGTCGTCATAGCCGACCTTGTTCCAATGCGGCTTTTCGAGTCTGGCGTCATACGTTTCGCCGGGTTTTATGTCGTTTGTCCCGATGGCTCCGCTGCCCCCCCTCCAGGTTTCATCGGTCACGAAGTGCTTTTCGGTTCCATCCTCGCAGGTAACCGTCAACTGCAGCATGGCCTGGGCCATCTGTGCCCACGGCCTGCCGAGCCACATTACCTTGGCACCGCAATACCAGCCGTTACCCAGCATCAGGCCCATGGCATTCGAACCGGGCTTGAGCAAATCGGTGACATCGTAGGTGCGGTAGAGAACCTCCTGGGAATAATCTGTCAGATTGGGTGAAAGCACATCTTCCGAGACCTTCTTGCCGTTGCTGTAGAGTTCACTCCACCCCAAGCCGGAGACATACACTCTGGCGCGTTCGACCTTCTTGTCAATTTCGAATTCCTTGCGCAAGAGCGGGGAAGAGACTTTGCCCCCCATCATTTTGCCGCTTGGGCCGCCGGCGCTGCTGGTTAGATCGCCATCCAATTTCCACCAGCCTGCAAGATTGCGGCCGGCGGTTTTCGGCGTTTCGCTGAGCCGTTGCTTTACCTCGGCGGCCGATAAGGCACGATCGTAGATGCGAACGTCGTCGATGCCGCCGGGGAAGAACTCGGCCCCGCCGTGCGATGAACCGATGTAGGCCGGCTTCGAACCTGTGGTGTCCATTGGCCCATGCATCGGCGTGCTTGCGATTTGCTTGCCGTCGGCATAGAGGCTGACGGACTTGCCATCATAGGTGGCAGCAACCAGGTGCCACTTACCGTCGGTCAGGTACGAAGGTTCCAGGGGAGCCCCTCGCTCAACGTAGGCCCCGCCAATGCCCAGGCCGACCCAAAGGCCAAACACTTCTCCGGTCTTGCCGATTGCAAGGACGTGTCGCGAGCTCCCATCTTCTTTCCGGTAGATCACGCGCCACCGGGGTGTACATTCCGTTGGTTTGATCCACGCGCTGATCGTGATTTCGCCGGCAGGCTTCAACTTCGCATGGTGGGGAATCTTTATCGACTGACGTCTTCCATCCAGAGGGACCGCCTGGTTGAACTTGCCCGTAATGAAATTCACCGCCTCGTTGGAATGAACTCCAATCCATTTGCCCTTCCAATCGCTTTGGGTCAGAAGCCCCATCTCGAAAGTCGCCGAACTGCTGTAGTCGCCCGCCTTGCCGTGCTTGTCCCAGACGCGAACCTTCCACCAGCATTTTTCGCGGCTGGCAAGTGGCTTTCCTAGATACTCGATATTTACCGAGCGGTCGGACTCTACCTTTCCACTGTCCCATTTGTCGCCAATGTTGTCTTTCAGCTTCTGTTCACTACTGGCCACTAGGATATGATAGGCCGATTGCGTCTGGCCACGCTGACTGGATTCCAGGAGCCAGCTAAACCGTGGCGCGGGGGTATCGATCCCCAAGGGATTGTGCGCATACTCACACGTCAACTGCCTTGCGCTGATTCCCCTGTCCGTCACAGCAGTGCAAGAGGTCAAGGCCAGGCACGAAATCACCAACATCATCATAGCCGTCTGTTTTTTCACTGGGCAATGGCTCATCTTAGGCTTGCTCCGTTAGATATTGCAGAGACTGCGGCTTGACCCTCCAAGCGTCAAGCGTAAAGTGCACCACGCTTCGTGGCTGAAGCTTACCATGTCGAATGTTATCCAGGCAAGATATTTTCGCCGCCTGGTGCGGAGTCGCTGCAGAACGAAGGTCGTCTCATCAACGGCAATGTCGACGAACGACACATTCTTCGGGAAATAGTGCCGAATCAGACTATTGATGTTCTCGTTTGCCCCGCGTTCTCAATTGGGGTACGGCTTGGCAAGAAAGCACAGGCAACCACGTGTAATGGCGGTCTGCTCGGACGGCCATGGCTTGCGAAGTCTTGCCTCGACGCGCGCGATGACTTTGGGGTTCATTTAAGAAGGTGGACATTCTTAGCCCTCCGCAGCCAGGTAGACTGCTGAGCCGGACGCGGCTGAAAGCGTCATTGGCCGATGTTGCGAGACAACTCGTGGCAAAGGGTGGTTCGCGAGCGGGCGAGTGGTATTGCAATTGCTGAGGTGGGCGTCTTGGGTTTGCCCAACACGTTACATTGGCTACGCTCACGGGCGGCGAGTTGGCTGTAGTCCTGCCCCAACAAGTGCTACGGTGAGTGCTGACATGTTTTTGGCAAGGAGCACCCAGGAAGACAGAAACCCTTGCAGAACAAGGGTTTACAGTCACTCGGGGCGACAGGACTTGAACCTGCGACCTCTTGACCCCCAGTCAAGCGCGCTAGCCAAACTGCGCCACGCCCCGTCCGCCGAGCCTCAAGAGCCCGACCGGAAGCCAGTTTAGCAGCAAAGACCGGCCAGGTCAAATGTACTTGCTGCATTTTCTTGGTATATCATCCCACCGGCGAAATTGCCCCTGCCATCGCCATCGCGTCGCACACCGGGGCGAGCCCCCCCTCCGGTCAGATACCCCGCCACCAGCCTTTCTGCACCAAGCCACCGCCAAAACGCAAGTCAACCGTTGACATTCGACTGCCCAGGAAGTATAAGAATCGGTCGAGCTCCTTATGTAGCCTTGGGCGAGTTCGCTCCAGGGCCCGACTGAGCAGACCGGCAAAAAGCGTTTTTGGCGTAATTCGTTACGTAAAAACAACTTATACATTCCGGCGGCGTAGCCAAGTGGATTAAGGCAACGGATTGCAAATCCGTCATGCGTGGGTTCGAATCCCACCGCCGCCTTTCGTTAAGTCTTTGTCAAAAAAGATTTATAGCTCAATTCCGTCCCACGATCGCTTCCCCCCCTGCACCTCGCAGTGGGTTTGCCTCCACACGATTGTCCCCTCGCACTCTGGCACGGTCACTTGCCTGAATCACGCACCGCAGCATGCCCCAAGCTGCCAACTTGGGCGTCTCAGGCGATTTTTTCCCAGAGCGTCACTTCCAAAGGCTCCGCCAGCAGATCGCCGGCTTTCTCAGCAAACGACGTCAAGTGCTCGCTCTTAAGATGCTTATCCAGGGCCGCTTGGCTTGCCCAGGTCTCATGAAACATGAACTGCGACTCGTCATCGCAGGACCGATGCAAATCGTAATTGATACAGCCCGCTTCCGCCCGCGTCGGCGCGATTAACGCCTCGGCCGCCACCCGCAAGCCATCGCTCTGTCCCGCTTTTGCCTTTAGCCGCGCCACTACCGTCACTGCACTCGTACCTGCCATGTTTGTCTCCTTTCCTGAACACAGCAATTTCACATATCTACTCTCTGCGATTAGCTGCCATCGCCGCTCCTGTCAACACTGAAAATCACCGCCCCTTACACGCACCCTCCATTTCCCGGTCAAAACCAATGCGTGCGGCCAATACTTGGCACAGGTTACTTGACACCTACGGCCGAAAATCCTACACTGAAATATGGTCACATTTGTTGACTTCTACCGCAGTACTCTGGAACGCAAGAACTCTTTGGACATACGATCCTCGCTTGTTCTGTGCAGCGTGCTCTGCACCGGACCAGCGTAAACCGGTTCATCAATGAAATCAGTCTGTATCGCCTTTGCCTCGGGCTGTCCCCGCAGCCGTGTCGATCTCGCCAAGCTCTTTCCTTACTTCCAGGCCAACGGCTGGCGTATCGAGAAACACATCAACCACGCCGCTCTGGTCATTGTCTCCGCTTGCGGGGTCGACATCTCCAGCGAAAGCCAAAGCCTCCGCCTGATCCAGTTCGCCCACGACCAACGCACCTCCCAGAGCCAACTCGTCGTCATGGGCTGTCTTGCCGGCATCGATGAGCCCACCCTTCGCCAACGTTTTGACGCCATTCCTATCAGCGGCCCCAACCTCCACCAACTCGACCAACTCATTAACGCCCGCGTCAGACTTCAGGACATTGCAGATCCCCACGACCTGGCCCAACCCACCCGCGCCGCGCAGGCCTGCTTCTCGGCATATCAGCGTTTCCGTGCCGCCGACAAACCCTTGGCCGCCAAGCTCACTACCTCCCTGCGCCGCTTGGGAGAACGCGCAAGTGTGATTCGCCCAGAAAGACCCTTCCGCCGCGGACGCAATAGGCTCTTCAGCCTGCGCCTGGGACGGGGCTGCCTTGAGGAATGCTCCTACTGCGCCCTCAGACTCGCTTGCGGACCGCTCCACTCCAAACCCCTGGCCCAAGTCCTCAACGAATTCGACCGAGGCCTCCAGCAAGGTTACCAGGACTACGAGCTCCTGCTGGAGGACGTCGGCGCCTATGGACAAGACATCAACACCAACATCATCGAATTACTGGACAACCTGCTTGACAAGTCCGCCACCGTCCGCCTGAAACTGCCCGACATTGGCCCCCACTGGCTCATGGCCTACTTCGACGACTGGCGACGACTGCTCCTTCAGACGCCCCGACAACTCCCCTATCTGCTTGCCCCCATTCAGTCCGGCTCCCAGCGCATCCTCCAGCTGATGCGCCGACGCTACCGTGCCGCCGATGCCTGCCACGCCTTGCGCCGCCTCCGCCACGACAGAAACGACCTCTATTTGGCCACTCACGTTATCGTCGGCTTTCCCGGAGAATCCGATGACGATTTCGAAGCCACACGTACAATGCTA
>CAYNXW010000207.1:0-5503 GCA_964401265.1 uncultured Pirellulales bacterium
CGGGGTGGCCGGTGCGGCCATCATCGGGGGCAGCCTGCTGGTCGGCGGCTTGATCGCGGCGTTGGCAATGGCACTGTTCATCTCGCTGCTGGTCGTCCGGGCCCGGGTGCCCGAAGACGGCGCGATCGGTGTTGTCGGCCAGGGCTTGTTCGCACTGGGCGTCATCGGCGTCTCCCTGCAGAGCGAACCCCGGGCGCTGGCCCACGTGCTGTTCGGAAATCCGCTCACCGTGAGTCGGTTCGACGTGATCGTCGACGTGACACTGGTGGTGATCGTCATCGGGACACTCGCCGCGATGAAGCCCGCACTGCTGGCGACGACGTTCGATGCGGTGCACGCACGCACCGTGGGAATGCGCGTCGGGCTTATTGATTCTGCGCTGCTGGTGGTTCTGTCGATGACCGTCGTCGCCGGCCTGGTGACCGTCGGCGTACTGATGGCGGTGACGTTGATCGTCGCGCCGGCGGTGACTGCCAGGATGCTCGGCCGTTCGCTCAATGCCATGTTCGCCATCGCGGTCGCCTCCGCCCTGATGGCCGGTGTGGCGGGTCTTCTCCTCAGCTACCACGCCGGCCTGCCGACCGGTCCCACGGTCGCCCTGCTGGCGGTGGCGCAGGTAGGCGTAGCGGCGCTGTGGGCGCACCCCGCCCGAGCGGTACAGCGAAGCCTGATCTCAGACAGGGCCTCAGCGGCCGCTCATTGAAGAAGGGAAAATAGATGGTGTTGAAGCGAATTGCGCTTGGCGCGGCAGGGTTTGCCATAGCCGGCATGATGGCGCTAACGGTGTCTTCGGGCCTTCTTTCGGCACCCGCGGCCGCCGACGAAGCCGACCCGTCAGCTCCGGACGAGTCCTCGGTCACGGTCGACCGCGACCCGCATTCCAACTCGCCGGTCATGCCGACAAGCATCTGTGCTGATCCCACGCTGGCCTGCGAACCGGGGGAGACCCACTGAACGCCGGTAGTCCGGGAGTTGTCTGTACCGGCTTCGGCCAGCAAACCCGATTCACGGCCGTTTACCGAGTCATCGTTTATTCATCGAATATGTCCAGGATACGACCGGATCCAGAAGGGTCCAACAGGTTCTCATTGAAGCTTGATTCAATTGGGCCACAGCACTATTCGGACTCCTAAGGAGAAGGCCGGAACTCGGTTTCGCTAATCCGCTGGTCGCGGGTTCGAGCCCCGCCCGCCCTACTAGGTCGTGATCAATCCGGCTTCTGCCCGGTCTGGCACCGGGGCATCGATTAGTCATCAATGATGTCCGGGACGGGCCTGCCGAGCCGACTTGTTCGGCGTCGGCCGTTGAATCGCTGGTTCACCTGGGCTCTTCGTGACTGTGCTGCAGTGCGTCGAGGAAGATGTGCGCTACGTGCTCGTCGGCGAGTCGGTAGACCGAGGTGCGTCCGATCCTTTCCACGTCGACGAGGCCGGCTGTCCGAAGGGTGCGAAGGTGCTGCGATGCCAACGGCTGGGAGATGCCGAGGGCGTCGACAAGGGCGCTGACGGTGTGGCCCTCGACGGAGAGCAGGTGGACGATTGCCGCCCTCACTGGTGACGCGAGGGCGGCAAACATCTCAGCTACCCGCCGGTACTTGAGTTCCAAGCTGTCCGCTGCGAACCCATCTATGGGTGCGGCCGCGCGTTCGGACATGTAGTTACCAGCGCAATCAACGACTGGCGATCAGTGCTCGTCGTAGTGATCTCCATGCGGCGCGTGCCGGTGTGCGCCGTGGAGGTAATCGACGTGGTCCCCATGCGCGATGGCTTCATGTCCGCAACCGTCACCGTGGGTGTGATCGTGAACCTCGGCAGTGACGTGAGCGCTCACGGTGTGCTCGTCGTAGTGATCACCGTGTCGGTGATGCGCGTGTCCGTCATGGAGGTAGTCGACGTGACCGTCATGCTCCACTGCGACGTGGCCGCAGGACGGCCCGTGTTCGTGGTCGTGATCGGAATGTGTCGGGTGGGCGGTCATGGGGTTGCTTCCTCTCTTCTGTGCAATCCCATAATCACATGCGCATATATTTATGTCAATTCGGGCTCGGCGGGAACTGCTATCGTTAATGACAACGATTATCAATAAAGATCAAAAGTGCAGTTCCCCCGACCTACAGAGACGAACCGCGATGCCGGATTGCGCGCTGACCATATGCAGAGGGTGCTGCTGTGGAACCGATGACCCTATGCGGGCCGCCGCCCGCTTGGAGTATCTGCGCCAACGGCTTCACCCCGTACAACTGCGCACGAGTGATTGCCTGGGGCCCTGTGACCGCAGGGACGTCATCGTCGTCAATCCGCACGCTCGGCGCCGCCCACAGGGCCGAGGCCCGGTTTGGCTGGCGAGGATGCACACCAAGCCCGCAATGGACGAATTGATCGGCTGGTTGGAGGCCGACGGTCCGGGCCAGGCCCTCACGCCGGTTGAATTGACCTACAACGCATTCCGGCCACCTACTCGGCGCAAACGCTCTCGCCGGATCGGCTAGAACCACCTCAACCGCGCGACGCAAGTCCGTTCGTCGCAATCACGTCAGGCACTACCAACACTTGGAGGAGATATGAAACCGGGAATCCATCCGGACTATGGATATGTCGTTTTCCGCGACAAGGGCGCGGACTTTGCCTTCCTCACCCGCTCGACGGCCACGTCGGACCGGACGGTCGTGTGGTCCGACGGCAACACCTACCCGGTGATCGACGTCGAAATCTCCAGTGCCAGCCATCCCTTCTACACCGGTCGGCAGAAGGTCCTCGACACCGCAGGCCGGGTGGCCCGCTTTGAGCAGCGCTACGGCAAAAGGCCCCCGCGCTGAGCGTCGGCCGCTCGGCGCGGCTGGTCCACCGGCACTGATGTCCCGCAGTTAACCCGGGTCGGGATGCGCCCCGCTATCAAAGTCGGTCTGTCGACGGCTTCGGTCTACCCGCTACGTGTCGAGGCGGCCTTCGCCTACGCCGCGGGACTGGGTCAGGGTGTATTACTTCTGCTGATGTTGTCTGCTGTTTCGGCTGATCCGTGAAACCCTCTGGCTGAGGCAGATCAGCGTGGCTGAGCAGAGGTATCAGGCGTTGCTGGCCGGAATCAGTGATGGCCTGGCGATCTCGCAGGTGGCCGGCAAGTTCGGGGTGTTGCGTCAGATGGTGCATGCGTGGCTGGCCCGCAATGAAGCTGAGGCCATTGAGGAGCTCAAGGACCGGTCTCATCGTCCGGATCGGTGTCCACATCGGTCGCGGCCGCACTGGGGCCCACGGCGGCTGGTGTTCGAGTTGGCCAAACGCAAGTTCGCTGCGGTTCCCTCAGAGTCGGCGGTGTGCCGGGCGTTGGTCCCCCAACGCTTCCACTTACCAAGCCCGCCGAGGTCCGATTCAGCGGTGCTCTGCGATATGGCGTTCTGCCATCTCGCGGTGTTCGGCCTGGTGTCGTTCGGCAAGCGCGCGGTGTTCAGCCTGGTGCTTTGCGAACTGCTCTTCGAAGTCCTTCAGGTGACGCTCCATCATCTCTCGGTGTTCGGCAAGATGGCGATCCGGAACCGACATCGGCGCATTTCCTCTCAAGTTGCTTTCCGCCCGCTGATGCGAGTTATGCCTTACCTGTGGGAGTCGTCCTCGTCCCCTGCCTGATCCTATCCGGGTGCCCGGCGGAGTGGTCGCCCAACTCACCGGCCTCGCCGAGCAGGCGGTCGCGCTTCTGAAAGTTGGCCCGGTCTGACTGAGTTGCTCCGGCTCGCCCGCTCCGGTGACACCAATTGTCCGCGTACGACCTCATGTGTAGGTCTGGATACGGGCTGACGCGCAGGTCCCAGCCATCTCTTCTGCACCGGTCGACAGAAGGTCCTCGACACCGCACGCCGGGTGGTGCGCCTCGAGCGGCGTTATGGCAAAAACCCAGAACGCTGATCGCGACCAGTCCCGCCCCGCGGAGTGGCCGGCCCTGATGAACCGCGGTTATCGCGGCGTCGCATGGGCCCGGCTCCCACAGTCGGTCTCTCGAAAGCCTCGGTCGCGGTTGGCGTCAAGAAGCCCTCTGCCTTTCATGCGCACGACGCGTCCCGTGACCGCATCGTTCCCGCGGTAGCGGGCTGGGGTTTGCCCCCGTTCCTATTGATAATCGTTATCAATAAGATACCCTGTGCCGGTGAGTGAGCTCCTCGGACTCAAGTTGCTGTCTATCCTCCTGATCTTCGGGGCGGGCATGCTCGGGGGATTGATTCCCTGGCGCGCGGCCAGCGCCCCCAGGAGTGAGGCCTACCTGGGTTGGGGCAACGCATTCGCCGGAGGAGTGCTCCTTGCCGCCGGCCTCATCCACCTGTTGGGTGACGCTGCCGGAGGATTCGCGGACCTGTGGCCCAATGTCGACTATCCCTGGGCCTTCACGATCGCTGCCGTGGCCTTTCTCGTCATCTTGGGAATTGAGCGGGTCCTGCCCAGCGTGTCTCGGGCTCCGGCGGGTTCAGCTGCTTTGGGCAGCGATCCGGAGTCGGACAAGATCGTTCAGGCGGCCGAGGAGTCCAGCCGGTACCCCTACCTGCTCCTGTTGACCTTGTCGATTCATTCCATCATCGCCGGCATGGCGATGGGTGCTCAGAGCTCCCTGGCAGGTTTCCTGGTGATAGTCCTCGCGATCTTGGCGCACAAATCTGCGGCGGGCTTCGCGCTGGGCGTGAGTCTGCATCGCGTTGGAACCCAGCGTTCCCGCGCGCGCGCGCTCGTTGCCGGATTCTCCATCATGACTCCGTTGGGAGTGATTCTCGGAACTGTCATTTCGGCGATCCTGGATTCCACGGGTGAGCAATTGTTCGAGGCGCTCTTCGATGCTATCGCCGCCGGCACCTTCCTCTACATCGCCAGCCTGGACATCCTTCGCGAAGAGTTTCTCCCTCCACGATATGACCGGCGCGTCAGGTGGATGTGGGCCGTCATCGGCCTCACCCTCATGGCCGTCGTCGCAATTTGGGTGTGAGCGTCGCGCGGCAGGCATGCGGTAGATCTCGCGCCCCGCGTTTGGCTTGCATTCGGCGGCAAGCGAAGTCGGCCAGCCGCTGCGGATCCCTGTCCCCTCACGCCACCAACGGACAGCCGCCGTCCTCACGCTGAGCCTCGTCGTGGCTCGGGTCATCGTGGCGGGTCGCCCTTCCAACTGAAGCTGTTGACGTATCGGCCCAAATCCTGGGCGAGTTGCAGGTTGGCCCCGGACGGCATGCCGGGTCCGAAGTCGGGCCCGAACTCGTGGTAGGGACCGGTGGCGCTCGCGACCAGTGCGACGTCATTCTTGACCGCCACCAGCATCACGATCCTGGTCGGCACATAGTCGGCGTTCGCCCCCGGCGGCCAGGAGTCGGCGACCACCCCGTAACCCGGCTGATAGCCGACGACGGCGTTGGGGATCTCATAGGCCGTGCTGGCGTCGGGAAAGGTCGCGGCGATAAGCCCTTCGGCGATCTCCCGCGCCGAACGCCCATTTGCGGCCCGGGCGAACAGCTTCATGGTCCCGCCGTCGCCGGCAA
>CAYNXW010000208.1:0-5471 GCA_964401265.1 uncultured Pirellulales bacterium
AGATCGACCAGAGCCCGATCGGTCGTACGCCGCGTTCGAACCCGGCTACCTATACGGGGGTGTTTGATTTGATCCGGCAATTGTTCAGCAAGACCCGTGAGGCGAAAATCCGGGGTTATACGCCCGGTCGGTTCAGTTTTAATGTGAAGGGGGGGCGGTGCGAGTATTGTCAGGGGCAGGGGACTAAGCGGATCGAGATGCACTTTTTGCCGGATGTGTACGTGACGTGCGATCAGTGTCAGGGCAGCCGGTACAATCGGGAGACGCTGGAGATTCGCTATCGGGGGGCGAGCGTGGCGGATGTGCTGGATATGCGGGTGGAGGACGCTCTTAAATTCTTTGAGAATTTTCCCAAGATCAAGCGACTGCTGCGGTCGCTGTTTGATGTGGGGCTGGGGTATATGGCGTTGGGGCAGTCGTCGACGACGCTCTCGGGCGGCGAGGCACAGCGGGTGAAGCTGGCGTCGGAGCTGGGTAAGCCCACGACGGGCCATACGCTGTACATTCTGGACGAGCCGACGACGGGGCTGCATTTTGCGGACATTCATAATCTGTTGGAGGTGCTCAATCGGCTGGTGGGGATGGGCAATACGGTGGTGGTGATCGAGCATAATCTGGATGTGATCAAGATGGCGGATTACATCATCGATTTGGGGCCCGAGGGCGGCGAAGGGGGCGGCGAGGTGGTGGCCACGGGCAGCCCGGAGGAGATTGCCCAGACGAAGGGCAGCTACACGGGGCGGTTCTTGAAGGATAAGCTCAAAGTCAGGCGGGTGGCGTCGGCATAGGTCAGTTGGCAGGTGTCAGTTTGGGTAAGGGGGGGGTAACTGGCTTTGCGGCAAGGGGTTATGGGGTTAAGTGGGGGTAGGGGGCGTTCTTCTTTTCCAGAAAAAGCGTGAGTCGGCTTGACATCTGCCACAAATGTAGTAGAGTATTACTACAGATGTAGAAGGAGGATTGGTTATGAAGCTGACGGATGCGGAATGGCAGGTCATGAATGCATTGTGGGCGTCGCACCCGGCGACGGCGCGGCAGATAGTGGATCGGCTGCCGGCGGGGGTGAGCTGGGCGTATACGACGGTCAAGACGCTGCTGGGGCGGCTGGTGGAGAAGGGGGCTCTCAAGGAGAGCAAGCAGGGCAATCGGAGCGTGTATGAGCCTTTGCTGAGCAGGACGGGGGCGCGGCGGAGTGCGCTGAAGGTGCTGGCGAACCAGGCGTTTGATGGTGCGTTGGGGCCTTTGCTGCATTTTCTGGTGTCGGAGGAAGGGCTTTCGGAACGGCAGCGGGGGGAATTGGCGGCGTTGTTGGAAAGACACGAGAAGGACGGGCAGTCTAGGAACCTCTAATACAATGGCCATTCGATGCTCTGGATTCCCGCTTTCGCGGGAATGACACGTAAGTTGGCGGCGTTGTTGGAGGAGCACGGGCAGGATAAGCAAGCCGAAGGGTAGGCAGACCAAGCATTAAGGGGATACGCGATGGCAGAGTGGATTAATGAAGCGGCGGCGATGTGGTGGCAGTGGATGGCGGCGGTGAGCGTGCAGGCGGCGGTGCTGATCTTGCTGGTGGGGTTGGCGGATGTGTTGCTGCGGCGGTGGGCGTGGCCTCAGTTGCGGTATGCGTTGTATCTGCTGGTGCTGGCGAAGCTGGTGGTGGGGCCGGCGTTTACGTCGCCGGCGAGCGTGACGTGGCGGGTGGGGCCCTGGACGGATCAGGCGGTGCGGTCGGTGGCGGGGTCGCCGGAGCAACGCTCGGCAGTGGGTTCTCAGGCGGAGGCGTCTGCGGCAACGGTGTTGCCGACCCCCCACTCACGTGGTGGGCTTCAAGAGGGGGTCTCGAGCAGTGGCGGTGACGCAGCGGTTGCGACGGAGGCTACACGGACCCCCCACTCACGTGGGGAGCTGCAAGAGGGGGTATCGCGTAGCAGCGGTGGTGTCGTGGCGCGGACGGCGCTGGGTTGGCGGGTGTATGTGATGTTCGTTTGGCTTGTGGGAGTGGTGGTGCTGAGCGGATGGTTGGCGGTTCGCTGGCGGGGGCTGGGGCGGTACGGGCGGCAGGAGGGGCAGGATGGGCAGCAACCGTTGCCGGCGTGGTTTGGCGAGGTGTTGGCGGAGGCGGCGGGGCGGTTGAAGCTGCGGCGGGTGCCGGCAGTGGCGGTGACGGAGCAGGTGCGGGCGCCGGCGGTGTATGGTTTGTGGCGGCCGAGGCTGCTGGTGCCGGCAGAGGGGCTCGATAGTTTGACGCGACAAGAGGCGGAGCATTTTCTGCTGCATGAGCTGGCGCATATCAAGCGGGGGGATTTGTGGGTGCACGGGGCGACGCTGGTGGTGCAGATTGTGTATTGGTGTAATCCGCTTTTGTGGCTGGTGCGGCGGCAATTGGCGCATTTGCGGGAGTTGTGCTGCGATGCGACGGTGGCGCGGGTGCTGCGGGAGCAGACGGCCGATTACCGGGCGACACTGCTGGAGACGGCGCGGCGGCTGTTGGATCGGCCTACGGAGCCGGGGTTGGGGCTGTTGGGGCTTTTCGAGAGTTCGCATCGGCTGGTGACGCGGTTGCAGTGGCTGGAGAAGCAGACGTGGCGGCATCGGCGGCTGCGTCTGGCGGTGATTACAGCGGTGGTGGTTGGGATGCTGGCGTGTGTGCTGCCGATGGCGGGGGCGGACAAGACGGCAGACGATACACCCGCTGATGAAGCGGCGGTCAGAACAGATGCCAGCACAGTCCCGGCAGGGATGGTCGGCACGTGGTATTACGACGCCATACTTGGTAGTGGTCCGGGTACACAATTTGCAGTGTTTTCTGATGGGAGGGTGGTGATTGTTGACGATGATGGGGAAAAAGAATACACGCAATACGTCAATGGCCGGATTGACTTTGATAGTGAAAAACTCGGGTTGAAGCTAAGCGACGATGGGTATCTTTTGGGTTATGCAGCTGAGTCCGATGAAAGTGATCTGGCTGCGCGGCTTCGGCGGCTTAGCGAGAAGCCTGTAACGACCTGGCTTGGTGGTGTGGTTGTGGCACGGCCGCACTTTGGTCCTGTAATGGAGCGTGTGGTCAACCATATGGGCGAGAACTGTCTGATAGACTTTGATAGTGGCCAACTTGTTACGCCACCGCAGAAGACGTTCGAAAACGGATCCGAAGGCGCCATGAAGTGGAGCAGTGAAAAAGGTGTTGATGCTGGCGGCGGTGCGCAGCCGACTGTTCAGGGGTTGATCGGTCTTGACATAGTTGCATTGCCGATGAAGAATGATGTTTGGGAGCAGTGGTCGGCGGACACGCTTGCCAATAACAGAGATATTGCTCTCAAGGCGGGCAAGCCCGGTAACCCGGTCTTTCTGAGCGTCAAAGGCGGTGTGCCCGCAACCTATATCTTCCAGACACGCGAAGGCGGTGTGGGAATCCTGCAAATCCTGGACGTCAAAGAGAACCACTCCACGAGAATACGCTACAAGATGCTGCAGGGTCCGAAGGCACACGAGGCAGTCGCACCGTCGGCCGCAGAGGCGGCGTTGGTCAGGGTGTTTATACCGGATGCGGACACGAAGGACGGCAAGGTGGTGCTTGATTTGGCCAGTGGGGAGATGCTGCCGGGCATAAGGGACTTGAAGAGGTACCGTGAACTTGGCAGGGGGGATTTGGCTTATGACGATGATCTCTTTTGCCTGCGAGGGGCTAGGGCGGCACTCTACAAAGATGGCAAAGTTGTGCCATTGCTTACGGAAGGACAGAGAGAGGGGGCCATCGCGTACAAGTTGCCGTCCGTGCCGTGCCGGTTGCGGGTGACGACGGCGGAGGGTGTCGTGTATGACGTTCATGTTCTTAGCGAGGCTGACGGGGGGATCAACATTGAATATCGCGAGATACCTGCGACGAGTGAGGCGTTTACGTTCGCGTTGCCCAATGGGGTGAAGGTGACGTATCTGGGGTTTTCGGACCTTTCGGAGGACAGGCTTCGATGGTGGGCGTCGACGGGCAGGGAGATCGAGATTGCGGGGGTGTATCCGGCTGATGTGGACGGGTTGGGGACGGTGCTGGCATTTCGGGTGGAGGCGGTTGAGCCGAGCAGCGGGACTTCCTTGCAGGCCATGACCTATCGCGGATCAAAGCTGATATGGCTGGAGGACTACTGTTGGCAGGTTTTGGGCGCTGATATTTGGCTGGTTGGCCTTAACGAGAAGCGTTCCTTTGCTAATCTGAAAACGATTGTCTATCGCAAGCCGCCTTGGGAGGAACCCATTTCCATTCCGGGTGACACCCCCAGCCTCTGGTCCGGAGAGCTAGTTAGAGTGGAAAAGGGTAACTTCAAGGTTGCCCTTAAGTTTAAGGAAACGGAAAGGCGTCTTCTTCTTCAGGTCGTCTCGGACGGTCCGCAGTGGTACGTAGGCCAAGCCACCCTAATTAACGATGCAGGAAACAAGAAGGCCGTATTACGCACGGACAACCATGAAACGGTTAAACTCCCGTCCGACTTTTCGCCGGATGAAATCAGGGACATAGAAGTCCGTTATCGGTCACGGGGTTGGGTAGAAGCAAAAGCATTGCTCCGGAACATGTCTTTGCAACCAGGGCGGGGGCTCCAGGTGGATGTGCAGGAGCCGGGGCCGGTCCGGACACCTGATGACATTGAGGAGGTTGCCACGGTTGTGACGTTTGCGTCAAGAGAGGAATAGGCAGGGGTGTGGGATGGTGAAGGCAACTCGTGGTGGGAGGGAGAAGGCAAGAGGGGGAGGTGTCGCCTGGGGTGACGGGTGTTTGTTGCGCGGGCAAGATGCCCGCGACACGGTGGAATCATGGGCAAGATGCTTATGCCACTTCATTCATGGGCGAGACGGCCATGCCGCCTTAATCAAGGGCGGGAGGGCCTTGTTGCGAGAAGGTCGCGGGTGATGTGGTAGGCGATGAGGGTTAGGAGGGTGAGGGCGGCGAGGGTGTTTAGCCAGTCGGGCAGGGGGTGGATGTGGCCTGCGTGGGTGGGGGCAGAGCCGATGATCCAGTCGAAGGTGAGGCCGAGGGTGATGCTCATGGTGGCGACGGTGGCGAGGTAGAGGGCGAGGACGCGTTTGCCGAAGGTGTGGAGGATGGCGCCCATGGTGGCGATGTTGGTGGTGGGGCCGGCCATGAGCAGGACGAGTGCGGAGCCGGGGGCCATGCCGGCGACGACGAGTGAGGCGGCCAGTGGGACCGAGGCGGTGGCGCAGATGTAGAGGGGCAGTGAGACGAGGAGCATGGCGATCATGCCGGGCAGGCCCTGGGTCCAGGGGATGGTTTCGAGTCGGCCTGGTGGTACGAAGGTCGTAATGAGGGCGGCGGCGAGGGTGCCGATGATGAGCCAGCGGTAGAAGTCGCCGAGCAGGTCGATAAGGCCGAAGCGGAAGATGTCGTGCCAGTGGCGGGTGTTGGTGTCGGGTGTGGGGGTGAAGCAGGTTTTGGCGGTGGGGGCGGCGTCATGGCAGCAAGTGTC
>CAYNXW010000209.1:0-5457 GCA_964401265.1 uncultured Pirellulales bacterium
TAAATGGACCCTTGCCGTGGGCATCCTGGGGTGGCTCGTTCTCTACCTCATCTATATGGCCCAACGACCGCGTTGGCTTATCGTCGTAGGGCAGTCCTTCCACGGCTTGGCCTATGTCTTCTTCATTGTTGCTGGTATACAGGTTGCCGACAGGCTTGCGGCCCCCGAGATCAAAGGATCCGTACAAGCGATCCTCGCCACTGCCACAACCGGCATCGGCCTGTTCCTCGGCACCCATCTCGCGGGCTTTGCGATGGACAAGTTCCGTCGTGAGGAGCGTTTCCAGTGGAGCCGTATCTTCGGTGTGCCGGCGATGATCGTAGCGATCTGTCTGCTGGTGTTTGTGGCGTTGTTCAAGGTGCAGGCCGCTGCTGCCTGACCGGGCAGGACGATAGCAACGAAGCTCTCAACGAGGCGCGGGTCTGTCGCTCGCGTCTTGTTTTTTGCGCTGCGAGCCAGAGCGTGTTCTGTCTGGAGAGCGGCGAGGAGGTTGGCTGGGTGGGTGCATCGTCTGGGGACAAAAAAGGCCGTTGACAAACGTGCCAACCTCCAGTATTATAAAACGTTAGGGCACTGTTAGGCATACCTGTGCCGTTAATCAAAACAGCTCGACAATTAGGGAGACGAACCATGAATACCAAGAAAATGCACCTCGGTTGGTTGGCTTTGACGACGCTCGCACTGGCGCTGATGGTCGCTGTTGGCGCCTGTGAAAAGAAGCAGGCTCCAGCTCCTGACGGCAGCTGCGACAAGCATGAGCATGGCGATAATGGCGGCGCGGTCGATGAACAGGGCGCTTCGGGTGACACTACGCCGGCCGATCAGGCCTCTGAAGGAACGCCCGCGAAGGCCGTACAGGCTCAGGCCGGCATGGTTCCGCTCGTGCTGGAGCTGCCGAAGCCGATGTTCGTGGGCACCCCTAAGCCGACCGAAATCGAAAACCTCGAGCCGCCGCGTACGGAGCCTCGGCCGCCGCTGATGGTCCCGGAAGGTACCAAGCTGGTCTCGCTCGAGAAGGCGGTTACGTCGAGCGACGAGAACCCGGTGATCGGCTGGCTGGACCTGGTCACCGACGGCGACAAAGAGGGGATGGATGGTTCTTGGGTGGAACTGGGCCCGACGGTGCAATGGGTGCAGATAGACCTGGGCCAGGCCACGGAAATCTATGCTATTGTGATCTGGCATTACCATCGCCAGGCCACGGTCTACAAGGACGTGGTGGTTCAGGTTGCCGATGACCCGGATTTCATCACGAACGTTCGCACGCTCTTTAACAACGACATCGACAATTCCGCCGGTCTGGGCACGGGCAAGGACATGCACTACGTCGAAACCAACGAGGGTAAACTGCTCGCGGTGGATGGCGTCAAGGCGCAGTATGTTCGACTGTACAGCCAGGGCAATACGTCCAACGACCAGAACCATTACACCGAAGTAGAAGTCTACGGCAAGGTGTCAGAATAACCTGGTACAAACGGCGAATGGCCCTGGTCTGCTTCGGTGGGCCAGGGCGTCGCTGTGATGGGGCCGGGTGGCCGTCCGTGCTGCGGGCCCACAAGTGCGTGCTGCGTCGGTGGGGCCCGGTGTCTGGTGGGGTGCTGATGGGGGGCATTTATGGGGCAATCTGCCGTTGGCCAGCGCTCTGTTCGTCCGTCTTGTATTCTCCCGGGGGTGAGCGTTCGACCGCCTCGTTGACAAAGATGCTAACCTGTGGTTAGCATTACGCGTCTATACAGTGGCACGCGCGTTTTCTTTGGCAGCTGAATCGTCTAACGAATCTGGGAGACTAACCATGAATTCGAGAAGACGTCCTATCCGCTCGTTGGTACTGTGTACGTTCGCAGTGCTCTTTGTATTCACCGTCAGCGGCTGCAAGAAACAGGAAAGCTCCGGACAAAACACGAGGCTCCGTGGCACTGCCGGCGCTGAGGCCAGAGAGGTCCCGCCCGGCCAAGCGCCCCTGATCATCGAGCTGCCCAAGCCCGTGTTTGTTGGTACGGAGAAACCCATCGATATTGAGAACCTCGAGCCGCTCAGTAAGGATCCTCGTCCCGTGCTCATGGTTCCCGAAGGCACTGAACTGCTGAGCCGCAATCAGCCGGTCACTTCCAGCGACGAAAATCCCATCATTGGCTGGCTTGATCTGGTCACTGATGGCGATAAGGAAGCGACGAACGGCTGCTGGGTCGAACTGGGCCCGGGTGTCCAATGGGTGCAGCTCGACCTGGGCCAGCCCAAGCAGATTCATGCTATCGTGGTCTGGCATGAGCACCGCCAGGCCGTCGTTTGCAAGGACGTCGTCATCCGGATTGCTGATGACGTTGATTTCATCACGAACGTGCGTACTGTCTTCAACAACGACATGGACAACTCCGCCGGTCTGGGCGCCGGCACGGACATGCACTACGTCGAAACCAACGAGGGTAGACTCATCCCTGTCGAAGGCCTTACTGCACAGTATGTTCGTTTTTACAGCAACGGCAACACGGCCAACGACGTCAACCGCTACACCGAAGTGGAAGTCTACGGTAAAGGACTCGAATGAACCCCAGCCGAATGTCAGTACTCCTGGTGCTCTGTGCCACGGCGTTAGCGTTGGCGTTGCGTTTGCCGTCGCTTGAGTTGCGTCCCATGCACACCGACGAAGCGGTCCACGCGGTCAAATTCGGCGACCTGCTCGAAAAAGGCGAGTATCGTTACGACCCTTACGAATTTCACGGTCCTACGCTCAACTATCTGAGCCTGCCCATCGCCTGGGTTCGAGGGCAAAAGACCATCACCCAGGTCGATGAGACTACCCTGCGCCTGCTGCCGGTGCTTTTCGGCGTGGGTCTCGTTCTGCTCTGGCTGCTCATCGCTGGTGGCATAGGCCGATGCGCTACCGTGGTCGCCGCCCTGCTGACAGCGCTGTCGCCGGCCTTCGTTTTCTACAGCCGCTACTATATTATGGAAATCCTCCTGGTTTTCTTCACCGGCCTGCTCATCGGCTCGCTCTACCGCTACAGCCAGAAGCGCAAGTGGTATTGGCTCACGGTTGCCGGCACTGCGCTGGGGCTCATGATCGCGACGAAGGAAACATGGATCATCGCTGTGGCTGCCCTGGCCGGTGCCTCTGCTATTGTGGGCCTCTGGCGGGGTTTCACGCAAGGCCCCCACGTTCGTCCACCATCGCAGAAGCGTGCGCCTTCGCTGTTACAGCCGGCCCAGCTGCCTCTGGCCCTGGGTGTGAGCCTGTTCGTTGCCTTTCTCTTTCTCTCCTCATTCTGCCAACATCCGGAGGGCTTCATCGATGCCTTTCGTACCTATGCCATCTACTTTGATCGCGCCGAAGGCAGCGACTACCACCTCCACGCCTGGTCCTTTTACTTCAAACGCCTCTTCTACTACCATCCCGCCCCGGGCCCCGTATGGAGCGAAGCGCTCATTGCCGCTTTAGCCCTGGTCGGGTTGATTGTCAGCCTCGCCGGGCGCCGCCGCAACGCAGCCCACCCCTGGTTCCTGCGATTGCTTGCTGTCTACACCCTGCTGATCACCCTCGTCTACACCGCCTTGCCCTACAAGACCCCCTGGTGTCTGCTGGGTTTCTGGCACGGCATGATCGGTCTGGCGGGTATCGGCGGTGCGGCCCTGTTCCAGATCCTGCGTCCCTGGCCCATCAAAATTGTTCTCGCCGCGGCCCTGCTGCTCGGCGGCGTCCACCTGGCCAAACAGGCCCACTCCGCCAACGTTCGCTTCCACGACGACCAACGCAACCCCTACGTCTACGCCCACACCACCCGCTCGGCTGTCAGACTCGCCCAGCGTGTCGAGGAACTGAGCCACTTTCACCCCGCCGGTCACAACCTGCGCATCAACCTGATCGCCCATCCCGACAACTATTGGCCGCTGCCCTGGTACTTGCGCAACTTCAGCCACGGGTCCAACACTGTCGGCTTTTTTACTGAGATACCCGCCGAGCCCGATGTCCCCGTCGTCATCACCTCGCGAGCCCTCGCCCCGGCCGTGCGTGACAAATTAAGCCAAGAGTATGTCAGCGACGTCTACGGCCTGCGCCCCGATGTCCTGCTTTTTCTTTACGTTCAACAAGACCTCTGGAACGCCTTTATGGAAAGTCGCCACTGATTATGGCTGCAGCACCCTTCATGAGCCCATTCAGCCAGCCCGAGCCCGAGCCTCGTGACAGTCACGCCCTCGACCCGGCCCAACTGCCCGAGACCGCCGCCCTGCACAAGATTTCGCACCAGGCCATGAACACCATCATGGAAGTCCTCATCGATGCCCCACAACAGGGCGTCGCTCAAGCCGCTGCCTACGCTGCCTTCCAATACATCGACCGTCTCGAGCTTATGCTCAGCCGCTTCGTTGAAGGTTCCGACACGTGGCGGATCAACCACCTCGCTGCGGGTGATTGGGTCCCCGTTACTGCCGACAGCCTCGACTGCCTCAGCGTCGCCCGGCAGGCCTACAATCTCACCGCCGGGGCCTTCGACCCCACCATCGGCGCCCTCTTTGACGCCTGGCGCGACCCGCAAGGGCACCCACGCGAGCCTACCTCCGACCAGATCGACGAGGCCCTGCTCCACACGGGCTTCGATCTGCTCGACATCAACGTTGACCTCTTTGGCGTCGGCGTCCGCGTTCCGCATCTCCAAATCGACCTGGGCGCCATCGGCAAGGGCTTTGCGGTCGACCGTGTCATGCCACTCCTGGCTGAATGGGACGTCCACAACGCCCTTTTCTACGGCGGTGCCAGCACCGTCTATGCCCTCGGCGCCGGTCTCGACGGTAGCGGCTGGCCCGTTAACCTCTTCCACCCCGAAGCCTGCGCGTCCGAGACGACTGGGCTCAAACTCACCAACGTCGCGGTCAGCGGCTCGGGCCTGACCGTCCTGGGCCAACACATCATCGACCCCCGCTCGGGCCAACCCGTCTGCCACCACCTGCGCAGCTGGGCCCTGGCCCCTTCTGCCGCCCTGGCCGACGCCCTCTCGACTGCTTTTATGGTCATGGACCACCACGAAATCGAAGCCCTCTGCCGCCAACACCCCGACATTGCCGCCATGACCCTCGATCACCCCGATCTCGGTGACGAACTCCACCGCGTCGGCCCGTGGCCGGGCGTGTGACCAGGGCTGCACGTTTGTGACAAAAATGTCATATTGTGGTGCTGGGAGACATTTTTGTCTCTTTTCGGGCCAGGCCTGCGTTTCGGCTCATCGCTGTATCTCCCTCTCTCTAAAGGCTTTATAAAAACTAGCCCTCTTTGGCACAGTTGTTGCGATAGTAGGACCATCGTGCTGAGACTGTGTCTGAGCTTGCCGCCTAGGAGAAGCGGGTATAACCTCCTGCTGGCCAGCGCTAGCGGCAGCCGTTAAGGTAAGCACTACGATAGACGTTGGGGTTGGCTCGCCGCTGAGGCGCCATCCTTGCGTTTCCGACCTCAAGACAGGAGTATGA
>CAYNXW010000210.1:0-5451 GCA_964401265.1 uncultured Pirellulales bacterium
CTACCGCGGGCCACGTATCGCCCTCGAATTGCTGGCCAACATCCAAAAACCCGGCGCAGACCAGTTGTGCGTACGCAAATCCTTCTGGCAGGATGGCTTTACCGTAGAAACGCCCGAGCAACTGAATGACGCCATCAGCGCCCCTTATCAGTACACCTGCTAAGCCACCAGGAAAGGAGACGCCATGAAGGCCTACGAATTCACAACGCAAAAGGACGCACTGGACAACGCCGCAGCCCTGGGCGGCGAGGCGGTTTTGGTGGCAGGACGGCCGATGGTAGTAGACCAGAAGACACTGGACACATTCTTTGGCCACCTGGACTTCGCATATATTTGTGATCGCGACGGCGACATTGCCATTATCCCCGCCAAGTGAAGGAGCACCACCATGAAGACTTCGAACGACATCAAAATCGCCACCGGCGCGAAAACGACGATGATTCTGATGCTGCGAGCATTCCAGACCGCCAACTGTCATATCCCCGACGGCGAACGCCGCGACCATTGTGATGCGACGCTCAAGGCCCAGGGCATCGATGACGTCGACACACTCATAAACGACTTCATCGAACTGATGAACTAACCGAAACCGCCAATACAGAAGGAGCTTACCATGAAGAAAGCCGATGTTACATTGGGCAAGACCTACACCGCCAAGGTGACTGACAGAATTGTCCCCGTCCGTATCGACCGCGAGAACCCCCAGGGTGGTTGGGACGGCACCAACCTCAAAACAAAGAAGAAAATTCGCATTAAGTCCGCCCGACGATTGCGGGGCGTCTACTGCAGCGATGCGGATGTCCAGCCCGCCCAGTCGGACAACCGCCGCCTGGCCAACGAACGGACGACGGCCCCGTCGCCACCTGTGGCCACCAGGGCTAAGAAAGCCGAGAAGGCGTCTAAGGCTACCAATGCCTCCAGAAAAACCAACACGGCCCAACGTGGCGCCAAACAGAAACGCCCTAGCGCGTTGGACGGTGCGGCGCAGCTTCTGGCCGAGGCCAGCGAGCCGCTCTCCTGTAAGACGATGGTTCACCTCATGTTGGAGCGTAAACTCTGGAAGACCGGCGGTAAGACGCCGGCCAACACCCTTTACGCCGCCATCTTGCGCGAGATAAAGATTAAGGGCACCGCCAGCCGGTTCCGCAAGGTCGAACGCGGCAAGTTCACCCGCGCCTAAAGCCCACGCTCGCCTCCCTGGGCCTCGGACGCACCTGACAGTCAGGTGCGTCTCTCTTCGGCCCGATTCTCCTGCCATTGACCCAGTTGTTCCGGTGCCGGACGTGCATCTGCTGGTGGCAGCTGTCGCAGTAGCGCAGTGTGCGTCTCTGGGCACGGCCATCGCGCCAGTAGACCTGCAGCAGCTGGCGGGTGGCGCTGTGGCGGCATATGTTGCAGCGGTGGGTTTCATTCACTCATTACCTCCAGTGTCGGGGCAGATTTCGTCACGTGTTGTGGTTTGCTCCTTCATCGCATGTTCTCCTCGCGCGGCTTCATGGGCAGCGGCGCTTCGCCGGTGCGCTCCAGGATGGCCGCCTGGCCAGTGAACCGCTGGAACCTATCCGCTATCAGATCGCAGTAGGCCGGATCCAGCTCCATCAGGTAGGCGCGGCGGCCCGTCTGCTCACAGCCAATGAGCGTCGAGCCGGACCCGCCGAAGAGGTCCAGTACGTTCTCGCCCGCCAGCGAGGAGTACTGAATCGCCCGCACCGCCAACTCAACCGGCTTGGCCGTTAAATGTTCCATCTGCTGGGGTGGGATTTTCTTGACATGCCACAGATCGGTGGCGTTGTTGGGGCCATGGAATTTGTGCCCCGCCCCTTCTTTCCAGCCGTAGAAGCAGAGCTCAAACGCCCCCATAAAGTCCTTGCGCGTCAGCACCGGGTGCTGCTTATTCCAGACAACAGCCTGGCTAAAATACAAGCCGGCGGCCTTGAGCGGGCCGGGATAGTTGCCGAGGTTGGCATAGCCGCCCCAGATGAAGAACGACCCGCCGGGCTTGAGCACGCGCGAGGCGTTAGCGAACCAGGCCAAGAGCATCTCATCGAACGCCTCGTCGGTAACGAAGTCGTTTTCGAGCGGCCGGTCCTTGGCGTGCATCTTCTTGCGGGCCTTTTTCGGATCGGTGGCGCCGCGTGCCTGATCGAAGCCTTGGTGATGGAGCTGGGCCTTCTTGTTCTGGAAGGAGGAGAGTCCCGCCGCGATGGCGGTGCTGCTGCGCGGCTCGACCCGGACGTTGTAGGGAGGATCCATTGCCAGTAAATCTATACGTGCACTATCCAGTAAGCGGTCCACGTCCTCGGCCTTACTGCTATCGCCGCAGAGCAGCCGGTGGTGGCCCAGCAGCCACAAGTCTCCGGGTTGGGTTACCGGTTCATCCGGCGGTTCGGGCACCTCGTCGGGATCAGTCAACCCCGGCTGGACACCCGGATCGAGCAACCCGGCCAGCACATCCGAGTCGAAACCCAGCAGCTCCAAATCGAACTGCATGTCGCGCAGCTGGCCCAGCTCTACCGGCAGCAGCTCGTAATCCCACTCGGCAATGCTGGCGGTCTGGTTGTCGGCAATCCGATAGGCACGGATCTTCGCTTCGCTGAGGTCTTTGGCCACATGCACCGGCACCTTGGCCAGCCCGAGCTTCTGGGCGGCCTTGTAGCGAGTGTGGCCACAGATGATCACGCCGTTCTCGTCCACCACGACGGGCTGGCGGACGCCGAACTCCCGCATGCTGGCCGCCACGGCGTCGACGGCGGCCTCGTTGATGCGGGGATTGCCCTCATAGGGCTTGATGGCCTCCAGGAGCCGTAGTTCCACGTTAAACGTCTTTGTCGTCATGGTCATTGTGAGTCCTTTCGTGTAATGGAAGCGTCAGACCAGCGAACGACTTCACCGCACATGCTGATAAACTCCTCACTCGTCAGTGATCCCTTGGCCCGGTTCACGTCTTTGTGTAAGACCTGAGCATTCTCGATGATGTGCTCGCCACCGAAACGAATGGGTACGATATGATCGAGAGCCGCCGTTTGCGGCGTCAGCTCTCGGCCCGTGAGGGCGCAGCGATATTGCTGGTATTCCAGCAGGTGCAGGACGTTCTCCACTGACACCGGTCCTTGCGGTGCGGAACGCTCTACCACTGGCGCTTGCCCTTGGGGATGTAGCGACTCCCGGCTGTCACGCGATTCTGGATCCATCGCTCCCAGTCGTTCTGTCTTGCCCGCGACGCTGTCTTGGCGACAATCCCGACGGCCAGACGAGCGAAGACCTGCCACGTAGGTCTGTCCGTCACTCGCGCGTTGCCCTTGGCCGGTGGGCGGCTGAGGCGAATACGCCACCCCTGCACCATGCTGTGCGCTATCCGCGACCACGGGTCGTGAAGAATCCGCGAATTGCGCCAGTCCGTGTGCAGACGCTTTGCGAGGTTGCTCGCAGACCGTCGCCATACTTGAATCGTTGTTGTTTGCATACATCATCATCTCCTGTCGAAATAACCGGACAGCCAAAAGAAACTCTCTCTAACACCGCGGCTGGTTCCGCCGCCGTAAGTCCTTGTTATATAAGGAAGTACCTAAATTATATGGACGCAAACACTCTTATTTTTTTCACTTAATCAGGACTGTTTGTTGCTACAATCCGCACATTTGCGACACTCTCGTCGCCATCCGGGTTGCCGTGCGTCTGCTTGGCTTCGAACTCGCCGCACCAATCGCCGGACAGAACAACCGGCCAGTAGCCATAGCGAACGACTCGCTCGTTTTGGTCGGGCTCTTGGGCTACGGGACAGTGGCGATTGCATGTGCCTTGGCCACAGCCGCTGCGTTGGTCCTGTTCCCAGTTGGGGTAGAACTCCTCGTCGGGCACGTAATACCGGCAGTGCCAGCATTGCTGCTTGTTCATAGCGCGACTCCTTCGGGTTGGTTTTGTGCCATTACACGGCGGTTGGAAAAGAAAACCTCACGAGAAAAGCGCCCCCCCTCACGCGTACACGCGCAGGCGTCATACACGCGGGCGTGCGGGGGGGCGTGTGGTATATGATGAAATCTCTCTCTTCTCTCTCTATCTCTTTATTTTTCAACATCTTCCAGCGACGAGAAAAGCTCACGCGGCCACGTGGCAATCGTGTGGTTATGGCGGCTATCTCCCCGGCGATCCAGACCCAGAGTCTGGTGTGCGCGGCTATTTTTGAGGTTTTGTCGCAGCGTTCTTCCATGCTCATAGCAGGCGGTATCCTGATTTGGGTTTGGTCGTTGCGGGCTCCTTGAAGAATTTGGCGATGCGACGCTCCGCAAGTTCGAACACGATGTCCTTGAAATCACTGGGCCGCTGTTTGAGCCGTCGCCGCAGTTCCCAACCTGGCATCAAGGCATCGTCACCATGTTTCTCTCGCCACTGGCGCAGGATGGTGACGGCACGCTTGATGAGCGCGTCGAACTCGCCGTCCGCCACGTGCGAGGCAGCCATGAAGAGCATTCGCCGCGTCTGGTGCATCACAAACGTCGATGCCCACTCGACGGCGGCCAGGCCAATGCGCGGCGACTGGTGATCCGCACTGATGGCGTAGAGCAGCGCCAGTTTGCGGACCTGTTCGCTGACGCGACCCCAGACGGTCGTCCCCACCGAATCGCCGGTCGCCTCCGCCTTGGCGTATTTGGCCTCGGCCTCCAGGCGGGTCTCGACCAGCACACGCCGGGCTTTGTCGTTGTGCTCGACCACCGTCGGCACCGGATGCCAGTCTTCCAGGTTGCCCCTGCCCGGTCGGTAGTCGGCCCACCATTTAGCCGTCGCCAACACGCGCGGCGGTAGCTCACCAATACTCGGCTCCTGCCCCGGCGCACGTGGCCCGGCCTCGAGGATGATCATGCGGGCGAAAAAGCCGTTGGTGAGCATGCGCTCGCTGAGGGCCTCGTAGTAGTGGTTGGGAATGGCCGTACCGAAGATGACCAACCCAGGCTGGTTGATAACGCCGGGCGAGTCCTTGCCCGCCTTACGTCGCATGGGAAATACGCTGTTGGCCGACGAGTACATCGTCAGCAGCGTTGACATGATGGCCTCATGTCGGGCGTCCTTGGCCTTATTGATCGACTGGAGCATGCCGTCGATCTCGTCGGTTTGGAACAGCATGCTGGGTGTCTGGAAGAGCGCATCCTGGATGCCTTCGCCGGAAGCGAATCGCTCGCCCAGACAGTTGGCCAGGCCCGCCTCGTGAACGATGCGAGTATTCAATTTGCGCGGCCAGTCCTTGCCCGCCGCCGAGTGCGCCAGGCCCAGCAGGTACAGGTTGGTGCGGTTGTCCCCGCTGTCGCGGACCTTGCGTCCGGCCAGAAAGGCCTGCAGCGACAGTGCCCCACAGAAGGCCATGACCGGGTTAGGATACGGGGCGGTCGCCAGGCAGTGGTCCATAACCTCGCTGACAAAGCCCGGCATCCGCAGCATCTCGACCGGCATCGGCCCCGG
>CAYNXW010000211.1:0-5421 GCA_964401265.1 uncultured Pirellulales bacterium
CCACCCTTATCGACAAAAAACGCCACCAGACTTTATTCCTGCATCAAACTACTAGACTTTGGGGAGGGGTTCACGGTACCTATAACGACTGTGGTCTATCGCGGGAGGGCCAGGGGCCACACTTTCAACGATTGCCTGCCGTCCTCCGGGTGTTCAAATGGTCCGGGGAAGGGATCGGCGGTGTTTCTCTTCTGGCCGAAGAAATCGGCGTCAATGCGGATGGGCGAGCCATCCGGCTGCAAATAGGGCAGGTCAGGGGTCTTCGCACGGCCCAGCAATTCGCTTGTGACAAGCTGGCGTTTCTGCTTGGCAGACGACGCTTTGTCGCATGTCATGTGAAGATAGAAACCGTCTTTCTCTTCGACCAGTTTGAGGCTGGGATCGAAATCGGGCAGTACCAGCGGAGCTTGCTCATGCTGAGAAGGCTTTGCTCCCTTGAGAAAGACATTACCTGCCATCTGCATTGGCAGAGTAGCATTGTCGTATAGGGCCAAGCCGCCATAGCCTACAAATATGTTATTGTAAAATCGACTGTCTCCCCCCTGAATATTTTTCATTCCGGCAACCTTGGTACTGTGAGCGGGATGGTATGGGGTTTCGCGTTTCAGTTCTGGTGAGCGTTTTATATTTCCGGCGAATATGTTGTGCGTATAGGCACCGCCTTGGGAGACATCGAGCAGGCATCTGGGTGAAAGAAGGATATTGTTATCGACCAGGAAGGGGCCGTGATTGACTTCTACGAAGAGGTCGGCAATCCATCCCCCGGTGTGGGGAGCGTTGTCGTGGAGGAGGTTACCGGTTACCCGTGTTCCCTGAGCCATCCAGTCGAGCCAGATTCCTCGAATCGCACGGTAGATGTGGTTGTGGCTGATCAACACGTCAATCGGTGCATGAATTTTGATGCCGGCCATTTCAGCACCGGCAAACAGGCCACGGACATGAATGTCATGGATGAGATTGTTGCTGATGGTGCTGAAGACCGCTCCCATGCTGCCGACGATGCCTCCCTGTTCGCAGTGGGTGATACGGTTGTTCCGCACGATATGGTGGCCGATATTTTCGCGGGACCAGCCGTTTTCCAGGGCACGTTCAATTGTCTTGACGTAACCTTTGGCAGTGTTGGCCGAGGTGTTGTCCCATTGGTCGCCGTATTTGCCCAGGGTGATGCCTACGCAGGTCGAGTAGGCGATGTCGTTGTTTTCGATAATCCATCCTCTGCTCCAATGCGTGCCGATGAGGCCGATTTGCTCGGCGGTAGGTGGGGCCCACGGTGTGGCGGCGTGGAGCAAGGAAAACCCACGTACGGTGATGTAATTGACGCCCGGCTTTCTCGGGTAGAAGACGGTCTGGCGGACATTGATCTCGACCTCGGCCTCGTTCGGATTGCAGTTTTTGAACTGAGCCCAGATCGTAGTGCTCGTCTCGTTTACCTGGCCGAACCACAGCGGGGTGTCGTCGACAGCTTTGAGCAGGTTCTCCAGTTTGGCTGCTTCGGTAAGCCAATGGCCGTTCAAATAGACCGCGCCGGTGTGATGGTCGCGTCCTTTACGATTGAACCAGTCACCGTGTATTAGATCGCTGTAAGGGTTAAAGCCACCGAAGAAGCTGTTTGGAATGGTGACGCTCCAGGTGTCGTCCTGGACCTTGGCCCAGCCCTTGATAACCTCGGACCCTTTGATCAGCACCTTTTCACCGGGGGCGCTGCGGTAGACAATGCGTTTCGCTTCGCACTGCCCTCCTCGCGGCGGATTGATCTGTTCACGATAGACGCCCTCATGCACCGTGATAACATCGCCGGGATGGGCATGCCTGGCCGCCGCCGATATGGTTTGCAGTGGTTTCGTGGCAGAACCGTCGTTGGCGTCGTTTCCCTTTGGCGAAACGTGGTATTCCTTAGCGTAGAGCGTTCCCAACGGGTGAAGCAATAGAGCCAATGCTACCAACAGGATAAAACGACAGGCTCTCATATTTTCACCTCACTCTTCTGCATTAGGCCAATATCTAGTTCTATGACGCAACACGTGCGTTTCATAGCGGTCAGCACCCTAACATAGGGTGTCTTCTGGCCGTCTATATGGCCAGCCACAATTGCAGGTGACTCTGCGGCGCTTTTGGACAAATGCCAGCGGGCTCAGGCCGGGGCAATAGGTTGGCGTGCCACTCAGACGATCACGGCTGGCGTGTTTGGATTCAAGGTTGTCTGAAAATGGTTGCAAATCATCCCCCACTCTGGAAACTCCTTCATCAAGGGTCAAATCGGGTTGCGGACAACTGGAAATTGTCAAACTGCTGGAGTTCGCCGATCTGGTAAAGCCACAGGCCCGTCTTACCGGCGCTGGTGTTGGCGACCTTGATGACAGGCGTATGGTATGTCTCTTTGCCATCCGTCAGGATCAAGGCGGCCCGGTCCTGGCAAGCCGCCGCGGTGAGATGGATGTTTGGTCCGATTTTCGGCACCGCGACTCTTCCCAACTGTGGTCCCCATTGTCCATTCTTACGATCATGAAAGAAGATGGTCTTGAGCGAGGGGCTGTAGAGGGCGACGAGGTAGTGGTCAGGACTGTGAAAGCGGAGGATGATGCCGGCTTCAGCGTTGCTGCGGGCGTCAACGCTGGCCATCAGGTCGGTCTGCTGGACTTTTTCCAGAATGGTCACCATCCCTTTGCTGCCCACCAAGCGACCGTTTTGACGACTGCTCTGCGAGCCGTAGTCCTTCCAGGCGGAAGTGCCGACGGCGTCGAAATCATCCTGAAAGAGCAAGGGCTGCGCATGCCCCTCGAAGGGCTTGGGCGGCGGACTGGGCATTAATTCGGTTAGGCGTTGGGCCGTGATCTGTTGGCTGGGGGCGAAAGCTGGGCTGGCGGCGTAGGTGAGCAGGCTTTGTCTCAGTTGCCTGGCGGCGGGTCTCTGGTCGAGATTGTCGGCGATGTTATAGCCGCAGGCCAGGAGCTTGCCGTTTTCTTTGGTGCAAAACTCAAAAATGGTTCCCAGCTTGTGATTGATGTGGAAATCGCTGATCGGCTGTATGATGGGTCGGTAATCGGCGGGCATGTCGTCCAGCACGAAACCTCGCGCGCCGTCACAGAGGTCTCGCCACTGCCAATCGAGGTGCGCGGCGGTCGGGAACCCGGTCAATGCGGGGTGCTGGTTCTGGACCAGTGCTCCGAGCGTTTGCCCCTGCCGGGAAAACCAACTGTAAGACCAGAATAAGGGCATCCACGCGGCGTAGATGTCGTTGGTTCTGGCACCAAGTTGGTGGGCGAGCAGCACGACTCGTTTTCCTTGGGCTAATGCGGCAATTGCCTTTTCTGTCTGATCGGTCACGATGACGTCAACGGGCGGCGGTGTCATGGACTTGCTGGGGAAGACCCAGAGGTTCCAGTCGTTGGCGAATTCGGTACCGGCAAGGACAATCTCAAGGTTGAGCGTAGTAGCTTTGTCAATCGGTTTCAGATCAACCTCGACAGGGCCAAGCGTAGCAACCGTGCCGACGGCGATATGATCAATCGGGAACTCCCCCGCGGCGACCACGGTGTTCTTATCGTTGCGAAGCCGCCAAGCTACCGTTGCGTTTTCCAGCGGTTTGGGTCCCCAATGAGCGATCTGCGCGGTTGCCTGGAACGTTTCGTCGGCGGTCCAGACAAACTTTTTGAATCGTGCCAACGGTACGGTTGAGCAGTTATATCGCCGGAACTGTGCTGGGGTGACAATGCCTTTGGAATCGTAGAATGAGTCCAACCAGCCAATGAGGGCTTCGCCCTCCCCCATATAATCGATGATGCTGAGCCAATTGACACCGCTGCAATCGGGAGAGCGGAGTTGTGCCTCCATTTCATTCTTCAGGATGATGCGATTCATGGCGCCGGAGGCCAGCTGGAGTTGGCGGCTCTGTGCTTCGATGCCATTCTTCCTGGCTTGTTCGCGGAGCTCCTCGAGGTTGCGTGCCCGCAGCACACCGGTGTACTTGGCGATCTCATCCCAACAGGGGTAGACGGGCACCTGGCCCATTTCGTGAGCGATGATTGGCACCGGCGCCCGGCCATAGGAACTCTGGTAGTCCCAGTCGGTATGCGGCGTGCCTTTATCGCCCACCTGTCTGTTGACTACTCCGCCGACCTTGGGAATGTTGTGCGTATCGGAATAGTCGTCAGATGGGGTGATGGCCCGTGCGCTGGAGGCCGAGTAAAGCCGGCGAGGATCACGTTCTTTTTCCTCGTGCATCCATCGGCCCATGACGTCGAAGTTCGAATTGCCCAATTCGTTGCCGATCGAGAAGAAGGCGAAGGAAGGATGGTTGCCGTATGTGTCGATGATGCGGCTTATCTCCGCACGGACGTATTGGTCGAGGGTGCCGTGGTTGTGGCCTGCGCCTTTTAAGCCCATCCACCCGTCGATCCAGAGCACCTCAGGCTGAAGGTAGATGCCCAGTTCATCGGCGGCCTGAAACGCGGCCTCAGGGGGGCACCACGCGTGGCAGCGGATTTGATTCATCCCGTACTGCTTGTAGGTGTGGAAGATGTCGCGCCATGCCTGGACATCACACGCCGGGTAGCCTGTAAGGGGGAAGCGACACACATCCATGCTGCCGCGAATGAAGGTTGGTCGGCCGTTGACAAGGAATCGCTTGCCGTCGGCTTTGATTTCACGGAAACCGAAGATGATTTCGCGTTGATCAGAGGTGTCGCCAGCGGTAATGGAGACGTCCAGGGTGTACAGGTTGGGGGCGAACTCGTCCCAAGTCGCCGGAGCTTGGGCCAGTTTCACCTCGGTTTTTCTGGAGTAAGTCGCATGCCCCGGTTGGGTAAGGTCGACATTGCACGACTTATTTGCTACGATTCGGGCGGATGCGCGTTCGCGTACGGTGAAACGGAGAGTCGCGTGCGACACAGTCGGCTGGTCGCTGTGATATTTGGTTGCCACCTCAATGCGGCTTTGGGATGCGTCAGAAAACACCTGGACGCTGTCGATAGCGACGGCGGGCTTGGCTTGAAGTTCGATGCGTCCGACGGCGCCGTTCCAGATGGTTTGGGTGTTTTCGGTGTAAGCGTGTCCGTTGGTGCCGATGGGATGGATCATCGAGTTATCGATGCGAATGGTGAGTCGGTGTTTGCCTGGGGGCAGCTTGCCCAAAGGGTGTCGATGGGGGGTGCCGAGGGAGTCCTGTGAGCCGCAGAATCGACCGTCCAGCCAAACCTTGCTTTCCCAGAGCACACGCTCGAGAAAGAGATCCACACTCTTGCCCTGCCAGTCTTGTGGTATCTCAATTTGCTGTTGATACCAGGCTGGGCCGATGTACTGGTAAACGCGACTGAGATAGCCGCCCCTTCGAACGCGAACAGGCCCTTGAGTCTTTTCTCCATAGCCCGCCTCGTCGGTGGTGCCGGCGCCGCAGGTGGGATCGAACACCAGGTCGCTGGGGTC
>CAYNXW010000212.1:0-5418 GCA_964401265.1 uncultured Pirellulales bacterium
AAGAGTTCATCGGCTAACCTCCACACAATTCTTGAGCAAATCTAGCGCTGTCGTACTAAGCTGCGTTTGGCGGTGCCCGATCACGCTGTTGTGTCGGTCGTTGGCGGTGGTGGTTCGGTAGATTCGGTGGTTTGTTCGCGTTCGCGTCGGCGGGCGGCGTCGACGGGCCAGCGGACGAAGTGTCCAATGGCGTCGACGGTTTCGTTGAAGCCGTGTGCGATGGAATCGCGTAGGTTTCGCCATTTTTCGGCGGTGAGGCCTCCGGGCAGGCGGATGTGTGGGGTGATATCCTGGAAGAACATGCGTCCGACGTCGGCGGTGAAGACCTTGAGGTGTGAGGCGATGTTTTGTCTGGCTTGTTCGTAGTCCCAGCCTCGGAAGGCGCGGCAGCGGTCTTTGGCGGCGTGTCCGGTGACGGAGGTGAGCAGGCCTGCGGCGAGTCCTTCGGCGCAGTCGTCGACGATTTTGCTGACGCCGGGGATGACGCTGGGGAGGCCTTTGCTGACGTTTTCGATCATTTTACTTCCGAGGTTGAGGAAGTTGACGGTGGCGACGACGCGGGCGACGTCGTAGAGGATCTGGAGGGCTTCGCGGAGCGGTGGTCGGCTGTTGTAGGCGGCGGCGATGTTGCGTATCATGGCGAGGTTGCGGTAGAGGACGACGAGCAGGTCGATGGAGCGGTAGGGTGAGACGGTGACGGCGAACATGATGTCGCGGACGGCGGCGGCGATGCGGCGGTCGGCGATCTGGTCGAGTGATTTGATGAGGGGTGCGAGGGTGTCCTTTTCGACGGTGCGGATTTGGGCTTCGAGGGCGTCGGGGGCGGGGGAGGCTTTGAGCAAGGCGGTGAGTTGCTGGTGGCCGTTCTGGGCGGAGGTTTTTTGTTCGTTGGAGAGGGCGGCGTTGAGTTGGAGGCGGCGGAGGTAGCGAGCGAGGTAGCGGGCGTATTTGCGGGGGCGGTCTGTGGGAGGCAGGGCGAGGGTTCGCGGGTGAGTGCGGAAGATGGCCCATAGGTAATAGCAGGCCCAGATGAGCAGTGCGGCGAGGGCGGCGAGGTAGGCGTAGCCTGCGAGGGGGTGGAGGTTGCGGAGGGTGAGATAGGCGCGCAGGAGTTCGATAACGGCGAAGAAGGAGAGGAGTACGCCGACGAGTAAGAGGATGCGGCAGAGCAGTCGCCACCAGGTTTTGAGTTCGGCGAAGATCATAAATTGTAGTCGTATAAGGTGGTGGTTTATTTCATGGTTTTAGTCAATCCGGTTCGCGACCGAGGACCTCGTTGCCCGAGCCACTGCGAAAACCTTGCAGGTCTAGCGTGACGTAAGTAAAGCCGAGGTTCCTGAGAAATGCAACAATAGATTCCCGGCGGTGGGACTCGGCGAGGTCGGGTATGCGGTCGGGAGGGACTTCGATGCGGGCGAGTTGTCCGTGGTGTCGGACGCGTAGTTCGGGCAGGTCCATGCGGTGGAGGAAGGCTTCGGCCTGTTCGACTTGGTGCAGGCGGTCGGGTGTGATGGCCAGGCCGTAGGCGAGTCGGCTGGCGAGGCAGGGCTGGGCGGGTTGGTTCCAAGTGGGCAGGTCGAGTTGGCGGCTGATGGTGCGGATGTCCTGTTTGGTGAGTTGGGCCTGTTGTAGAGGGCAGGCGACGTGGAGTTCGCGTGCGGCCTGTGCTCCGGGGCGGTAGTCGTTGAGGTCGTCGGCGGTGTCGCCGCAGAGGACGGTGGGGTAGCCTCGTTTGTTGGCGAGATTCTGGAGGAGGGTGAAGAGTTCGGTTTTGCAGTGATAGCAGCGGCGGGGGTCGTTGGCGGTGAAGCGGGGGTTGTTCATTTCGCAGGTGTGGATGATTGCGAGGGTGGCGCCGACTTCTTTGGCGAGCTCGGTGGCGCGGCGGAACTCGTTTTGTTGGAGGAGTTGGCTGACGGCGAGGCAGGCGAGGACGTTTTTGGGACCGAGGCAGTCGAGGGCGATCTTGAGGAGGAAGGTGCTGTCGACGCCGCCGGAGTAGGCGATGAGGACGCGGCCGTAGTCGTGGAGGAGGTTGCGAAGGTGTTGGCAGCGGTGGTCGCGGTGGGGGGCGTCGGGCGGTGTGGGCGAGTTGTCGTTGCTATGGGTGTTTTGGGTATGTCTGTTCATGATGTTTCATCCGATGACGAAGATGGCTTCGTCGGCTAGGAGGTTGGGCAGGAGCTTTACTTGTCGGCCGGAGCGGCTGGAGAGGGCGGTGCGTTGGAGATGTTGGACGCCGAGTTCGCGGCGGACGAAGAGTTCGAAGTCGGCGATGGAGAGGCAGTTGAAGGCACCGTCGGCAGGCTCGTCGAAGCAGCAGTAGGAGGCGCCGTCGCAGGCGGGGCAGCGGCCGTGGAACATGACGCGTAGTCGTTTGCGCCAGTGGGCGAAGTTGGGGAAGCTGACGATGACTTTTCGGCCGATGCGTAACATCTGGGCGAGGACGGCAGCGGGGCGTCGGACGACCTGGAGGGTCTGGCTGAGTACGACGTAATCGAAGGTTTTGTCGGCGAAGACAGCGAGGTCGTTTTCGAGGTCGTATTGAATGACGCTGATGGCGTGTTGGACGCAGGAGAGGACGTCGCGCTGGGCGAGGGTGACGCCACGGTTGCGAGTGGCTCTTTGTGTCTGGAGCAGAGCGAGCAACTGGCCGTCGCCGCAGCCGAGGTCGAGCACGGTGCTGTTGGGTGCGATGAGCTGGGCGATCTGGCTGTGGTCGACGCGTTGGCCGGTGAAGATGCTGCGGCGTTGTTGGTTCAGGTGGGGTCTTTCTGGTGGTGAGGTTTGGGCAGGGGTGTCTACGGTTGAGGGGGCAGCCGGGTTTGGATTGTGGTCAAGTTGAGCGTGTGTCTGGGCGAGGAAGGCGCTGATGAGGGGGCCCTGAAGTTGGATTTCGAGGAGGAAGGAGTCGTGCCCGTAGGGGCAGTCGATGTTGCAGTAGGTGACGTCTTTGTCAGCAGCGAGGAGTGCGTCGACGATTTCGCGGCTCTGGCGTGGGGGGAAGAGCCAGTCGGAGTCGAAGCTGATGACGAGGAATCGCGCCTGTGTGTGTTGCATGGCTTTGGTGAGGCTGCCGTATTGCAGGGGCAGGTCGAAGTAATCCATGGCCTTGCTGAAGTAGAGGTAGGTGTTGGCGTCGAAGCGGTCGACGAAGACGCTTCCCTGGTGGTCGAGGTAGGTTTCGACGCTGAATTCGCTTTCGAAGTCGTAGCGGTAGCGGTCGCCGGTTTGGAGTCGTCGGCCGAACTTGGCGTGCATGGCCTCTTCGGAGAGGTAGGTGATGTGGCCGACCATGCGGGCGACGGCAAGGCCGCCGGCGGGGAATTTGTCGAGGTGGTAGTACTGGCCGGCCTGGAAGTTTTCGTCGCGGAGGATGGCGTTGCGGCCAACGGCGTCGAAGGCGATACCCTGGGCGCTGAGTCTGGCGGTGGTGGCGATGGGCATCGCGGCGGCGACGCGGTGGGGGTAGCGGATGGCCCAATCGAGGGCCTGCATGCCGCCCATGGAGCCGCCGGCGACGGCGAGTAGGCGTTCGATGCCGAGGTGGTCGATGAGGGCCCGCTGGAGCTCGACCATGTCTGCGATGCTTACGGAGGGGAAGGAGAGGCCGTAAGGTTTGCCGGTTTGGGGGTCGGTGGTGCTGGGCCCGGTGGTGCCCATGCAGCCGCCGAGGCAGTTGGAGCAGATGACGAAGTAGCGGTCGGTGTCGAAAGGTTTTCCGGGACCGACCATGATGTCCCACCATCCGGGTTTGGGGTCGTCGGGGCGGTGGCGGCCAGCGACGTGGGCGTCTCCGGAGAGGGCGTGGAGGATGAGGACGGCATTGTCGCGTTTGTGGTTTAGTTGGCCGTAGGTTTGGTAGGCGACGGTTATCGGACCCAATGACTGGCCGGACGCGAGGGAGAGGGGATTGTCTTGGTCGAAGAGAGTGGCGTGCTGTCTCTGGACGAGGCCTGCGGAGGCGGTCTGGTTTGGGGCTTTTTGGCCGGGCTGGTCGAGGTTTTGCGGGGGGTGTGGGTCGTTGGGGGAATGGTCAGGCTGCCCGTTGGCGAGGGGGAGAGAGCCTTGGCAAGGCGGTGTCAGGTTGCCTTGGTTCGGCTGAGAAGGGTGTTGTGTGGGTTCTGTCATGGCTGTTTTCGGTGGGCTTTGGCCCGCAAGTGGTCAAAAGAAGCAAGGTGTCAGCTAATTACTACCGTTCTTGTAGTATATTATGGCAAAGGCAGGGGTAATTGCAACCAGAGAACGGGCGACGGTGTAGATTGACGCGGTGGGCTGGAAGAGGGGGAGGGGAGGGTCGAGGTTGCGATGGACGGTTTTGCGGCATCGCGACGGCGAGGGAAAGCCGGTTTTGTTAGAGGGTTCGGTCGGCAAAGTGAAGCGGGGGGGCGTGTGGTTGCGCCCCTGAAGAGGATGGCGCTGGCAAGCGGCTGCTGGCGGTCAGGGCCGCCTCGGTCGCCTCAGCAGGGCGAGGGCGCCCATGCCCAGGAGCGCCAGTGTTGTGGGCTCGGGAATGCTGCGGACGACGAACCATTTCTGATTGAAGGTGTCTTCGTAGGTCATGTCCCTCATATCGGCGGAGGCGGGCCCCTGGACCAGGTTGTTGCGAGAGATGGATGAGTGGTTGGTGCTGATGTAGTATGCCTGGGAACCGGCGACGTAGCGGTAGCCGTTGGCGTTGTGATCGGCTGTTCCCATGCCGCCGAGCACGAAAGCCGGGTCGGCGTTTATGCCACCGAACATGAGGATCAGGTCTCGCAGCTCCCTTGCCAGATCGGGATCGCCGGAGCGTGCCAATGTGAGAGCGGGGCTCTCGAAGGTGTCCTGGATTATGTCGTTTGCTCCGAGCCAACTTCCGTTACTGAAGGCGCAGTCGTTCCAGGCGTATTCGTGGATTGGTTTGCCGAGGTGGCGGCGGACCATGGCGTAGAACTCGGCCCTTGTGCCCAAGCGCCAATCGTTGTGGCCATTAACGCCGGCGGCCAACTTGTCCTCCAAGGGTGTCAGCTTGATGGCTCCGACCTCGGCGAGGGTCAGGTACTCCATGGTGCCGTCGGTGAGGACATTGGTGTCGGGGATGGCAATCATCGCCGCCTGAGCCACGTTTGCGGCCGCCAGGATTAGCGCCAGTGCAACTGTCGAACGTAAAGTCATAGCTCTTTCCTTTCGGAGACAGCTCGAGTGAGCGTCCCTGGTTTATATGTCAGGCCATGGCCTGTGGGGAGGTGCTGTGCGCTCAAGGCGGAGCGTCATCCAGAGCTACCAGGAGAGGATAGAACGGGAGAAGACGCCACAGCACATGCGTTATACTACCAAGAACGGCATGTGGTTGTCAACCTTAAACATCGCACATGGGTGTGAAGGTGTGCGAGGTTAAATCCTGGCGGGTCTCAGCTGGCGGCACGCTGGGATTTCCAA
>CAYNXW010000213.1:0-5397 GCA_964401265.1 uncultured Pirellulales bacterium
GACGACGGAGGAGGGCAAAGCGGTGCCCGACGGCGGGTATGGCGATGGCGGGGGCAACCCACAGCATCTCACCGCCCTGCCATCCAGATAACGCCCCCCCCACGACACAATTTCCCGCAAACCCAGCCAATTTCGCGCTTGACTTACCCGGCATATGACGATATCATGCACTCTAATGGAGTCTATGCGCGGGGGCGTAGTCCTGTAATCTCAGGATCCGATTGTGCCTGGAGATCGGATCAAAAATAGGAGGAAAAGGGCCTTGGAGGAGACCGTAAAGGCCTGTGCGGCACCTGCGCCTCATGCGCAGCGAAGACAAGGTGAGGAGAATGCAATGAGAGAGAAAAGAGAATGGGGGGCCGTGGTCGGTACGCTTTGCTTACTCTGCTTCGCGGCCGCTTCAGCCCACGCCGTTCCCGTAAACGAAGTCTTACACTGGCGCCTCTCTGCCGCCGATACCACAATCAACGTCGGGCAACCAACCGTCGTGACCGTATCGGCGTGGATTGAAAACGCCGCTCCCGGCAATGGGCTCGATACATGGCAGACCGATATCGATGTCGATATCGACAATGTCGTCGCCATCGATACCCCCGGCGGCCTGGCGGATCTCAACATCCTGGCCCCAGACCCCTACGCCCCAGGCAGCGGCTGGGATGCCGCCTCCGTCAACAACCCTCTCTCTGCGGAAGTACGTAATGTCAACGCGATGGTCGCCGACGAAAATTTTGGCGCCCCCTCCACCATTGGCGTCGACGCCTACACCGACCTCTTCGAATTCACCATCGTCGGCGTCGCTCCCGGCCAGGCCACCTTCACCGTCACCAAAGACTGGGTGGGAGGCGGCTGCTTTGGCTTGCTGGTGGACGGCACCGAACTTGATAACGAGGTCTTTACCGGTACCGTGCTCTTTGATGCCGACCAGTCCTGCAACATCGTCACCGTAGTCCCCGAACCAGCCTCCGCTTTCACCTTGCTCCTACTGGCTGGGCTCGCCTGGACAAAACGCCGACAGTAAGCCGGCACGCTTCGACCTGGCAGGGTCCTTTACAAAACAACTTTGCGCGACGCTGTCCAACGACATCGTACAATGGTGGCGCGCCAAGCCCCACCGGGGAGAGTTTTTTCGAGAGAGAATGTAGCTGCGCGCAAGGTGCGCTTGGCCACACGAAAAAACGCAGGCCCTAAGGCCTGTCCACACTGGAGGAGGTTGCTGATGGGCTACCGGTCTTGGTCCAGCCTGATTGGGCTCGAAACGTACGTGCTGGGGGCTCTGCTCTTGTCTCTAACGGTCACTTCTACCGCCCAGACCGTCCCGCACTTGTCTCCTGAAAACCTGCTTATCCTGGTCAACGACCAAAGCCCCACCAGCCACTATCTCGCCCGCTTGTATCGCCAGTACCACCCCGATATCTCCGATGACCAGATACTCCTCCTCCCCGGACTCTCCGACGCCAGTGGACCTCACGCCTCTCCCGCCACCGAAATCATTACCCGCCAGGATTATGAATCACTCATCGCTCAGCCCGTCCGCGACTACCTCACCCACCCCGACTACCCCCTCCGATTCCCACGCACCTATGTCATTGTCACCACCGCCGGTATGCCCTACAGAATCGCCGACACCGCCGTCGCCGACGCTCTCTACCCCGCAGGATCCAACGCCGCAGCCGTCGGCACCCAGGAGGCCAGCATTGACGCCGCCTCCGTCGAATCCGAGTTGACTTGCCTCTGGTACAGCAATAACGGCCTGGCCTCCTTCGGCCTGCCCAACCGCATGGTCAACCCCTACCAAGGCTGCCGCAGCAGCGTCGCATGCTTCGAAAGAGCCTGGCCCCACTCCAAACCCATGTCATGGGCCATGGGCGTCTCCACGTCGGCCCCCCTCGTGCAGCACCCACTTATGGAGGGCGATTGGCCACAACCCTATCCACCGCTCTATACCGTCGGCACCTCCGATCGAAGCTTTGGCCCCGGTGACATCTATCTGACCTGCCGTCTCGACGGCCCCAAGGCCCAAGGCCACTCCGCCGTCTTTACCGTCCGTGCTATGCTCGAACGCGCTCGACGCGCCTCTGATCCCCTTCGCGGCGTCCCGCCCGAATTGGCCGTCGCCCTGCTCGACGACGCTCCAACCACACCCGACGACGTCGACAATAACCGAGTCTTCAACCTCAATACTGACATTGAGTCGTGGCAATATCTACCCGGAACCATCGCTCCTCCCGATTCCCCCAACGCACGCTATGTCGACGACTACACCCATACCTTTCTTCAACTCACTGGCCAAACCGCTGCCCCGCAAACCCTCAATGCCGCTACCTGCCTCCTCGCCGGAGGCAACCTCATGGTCGTTTGCGACCGCCGCCCTCATGTCCGCACCAGCCAAAACGATTTAGACGCCGCTGCCGCACTCTTCAACGCCAGACCGCCCAATCAGGCCATCATTGCCCTGGCGACCTTCGGCGTCAACGGCGACACGCCCACCCCTCCCGATTACCTCTTTGACAACGACGGCACCGGACAACTCAACCTGCTCAACGGCGCCGTCTTTACCTCCCTGGAAAGCTTCAACGCCGTCACTATGTTCAGCGATGTCGCTACCCAACCAGCAAATCAGGCAAAAATTGTCGACTTCATCTCTATCGGAGGCACCGCTGCCATCGGACACGCCTTCGAGCCGCAACCCGACGCCGCTGCCGATAACGAATTCCTCTTCTACAACCTCCTCGTCGATGCCGATCTCGATGCCAGAGCCGACTTGACCTTCGTCGAAGCTGCCTTTTCGTCCCTGCCCTACCTCAGTTGGGCCGAACTCGTCATTGGCGACCCCCTCATGAGACTCGCCTACGGACCCGGCGAACCCGCCGCCTGGCAACCCGTCACCGGCGACGCCAACGGTGACGGACGCGTCGACATCAAAGACCGCCGCGCCCTCATGGTCGCCTACGGCGGCGTCCTCGATCACACCTGCCCCGACTACTACCAGAAATACAACGACCTCTGCGACCTGAACCGCGATGGATACGTCAATAGCAAAGATTTTCGCGTCTGGATGGCCGCCCTCTATGCTTATTAGACACCCTAAATGACTGACCCGACTTGACTTAGAAACACCGAGCCGTGTGTAACACCGCAAAATAAAAAGAGGCCGGTTTTTCCGTTGACCTCGCGGCTCGTTTCACGTAACATGAAACTGTATATGTGGCGGCTATCTAGCCGCTCCCTGTTCTGATGTAGTTCGTAAGGCACTTGTGAGAGAGAGAAGGACGCTTATGTGCGCCCCCGTTGTCTCTTGCAAGTGCTTTTTTTTGGCGCTGGCCTATCCGGCATGGACCAAGGCTATCGTGTGGATAGCCCTGCCCTGCCCTGCAAGGCAAGACGCCCCAAATGGGCTGATAGCAGCGGGAGGTGGAAAATGGCACGAAGGGGACTATTGCTCGTAGCGATCGCCTTGCTAGTGACGCTGGCCACCACGCAGGCCCAAGCGGCCTATGTGGACGACATGCAGATCTTGCTCACGCAGGGGGTCTGGTATCACGGTGCCAACCAGACCTTCTACCCAAGTGACTTTAGCGGGATGAACCCCAAAGCCGGCATCATTGAAGGACTCATCAGCACCGCCGATTCTCCCAATTGGAACTATCGCTTTGCCGGAACCGTCGAAGTCACCCCCAGTACCTTGATGCCCCCCGACCAGTCGACCGGCGGGGTCGCCCAGGGCCAGTTCACCGGCAACGTCGACCTCACCATCATCGGCGACCTCTGGAGTGAAGCCGACCCCGGCAACCTCATCGTCGATAACGGCACCCTGCTCGAGGCCCACATGACCGACCCGTCCTGGATTCTCAGCGAAACGCCCCCCAGCCAGAGCTATAACGTCCTACGAGGCAGCGCCACCTTCGTGCCCCAGGGCGGCGCCCTCACCACCGGAGCCGGTGCCGAAAACGTTACCATTGGCAGTTTCGTCCTCGGTTATTGGCTTAATATGTGCACCCCCGCCGTTGTCGACTTCGGCACCACAAATTACAGCGTCTTGCAGCCGCAAATCCAGATCAATGCTATTCCCGAGCCAGCCACCCTGACGCTGCTCGGCCTTGGCGCTATGCTGGCAGGGCTTCGACGCCGCCGTTAGAAGCCTCTCTCACCACGAGCTTGGCCGCCCGTTGGCGAGAGCATACGTTAACGTCACAGGAAAATTGGTATCGGGCCACCGAGGCCCATCCACGCGTGGTTTTGTCCACCTGAGAGGAGGAAGGAAAATGCGTAAGGGGCTTGCTATTCTTGCAATGGCTATGCTGCTGGCGGTGCCCGCTGGTGCCAGCCAAGTGGAAAAGGTAGTGTTCCTCATTACTAACCTGGGCGCCGAGGCTGCCTATTACGCCAATGACGGCGACCAGCCGGGAGACCAGGGAGACCTCTACTGGGCGGGCGGCGAGACGGCGTTCGTCTATCTCGTCGGCGAAGCGATGCCCTTGGAACTCGACGTCACCGGCACCGCTCACTGGAGTCAGTGCACCGATACCTCCGGACTGCCCGGCACCAATATCGCCGAGGCCGCTGCCATCTTCGAGGAAGGCAGCTTCACCTTTTCCTTCTCGCACGAAGGCACACCCTTGGGCTCTATGACCGGCTCGCTCGCTGGCAATCATTATATTGAGGGTGAAACATCACCCGATTACCTGTATGGCAGCGCCCTCATCAGGGTGGACACCTTTGATCTGACCAAAGACGCCGAGGATTACGCCTGGCAAGGGGGCATCGGGGACCTGGGCGGGGTCATGGTTTCGACCCAGCTGGCAGTCAACACGAACCTGCAGAGCTACCACGAGGACTGGTCGTCCAACAACTGCCTGATAACGGTATTGGCCGACGAGACTTACATTCCCGAACCTGCCACGATGGGGCTCTTGGCACTGGGCGGGCTGGTGGTGGTGTACCGTCGGCGGCGTTCTCGTTAACTGGTAACGCGAGGCGTGGCCATGGGCTTGCGTTTAGAAGCGTAAGCGTTGGCGGCTTAGAGCTTTAGGATATGAATGGGCGGTGTATTGGCAGCTTGAGGAGGACTGCCGACACCGTCCGTTCTTCTTGCTGGGCCTAGTCTGGAACTCGCCCCCGGTGGTGCCGGACCGTTTTGCGCCGGCCAGGGCGGGATTGGGCCCGGTGGGGCAGGCCAGGGGGTAAATTCCTGTCACCATAGGCCCCTTGCCAAGGGTGCTGACCAGAGTGCGGCAAGGGCAGGAGGCGTTCCTGGGCGAAAAACGGGGGTGCGTGCGCAATCCTGTTCGGCACTTGGTTTGCTCTGATTTTGTCCCAAAGATTTTTTTGTAAAACACTTATTTTGGACGCCAGCGTCAAAAGCCCACGTTCAGCAGGAATGGGCGTAACGTATTGTAA
>CAYNXW010000214.1:0-5371 GCA_964401265.1 uncultured Pirellulales bacterium
CCCTTGCCCCCCCCGTTCTGCACCACAACCGTCCCGCCATCCGGATACGCCGCCAACGCCACCGCCGCCTCACCCCCCAGCCGATCCGCCAAAGGCCTCACCCGTTCTGCCCCCACCCGCTCGCCCCAGTGCTCACCATGCCGCAGATACACCACCACCCGCCGATAGCCTCCGTTCGCCACCACCACATCGTACCCATCAAAATACGCCGCACGCTCATTGAAACGCACATCCCGACCCGGACCCGACTCCGCCACCCGCAGCCCATACTCCTGCCGCACCAGCCCCGCCACGTCCAGATACTCCTCCTCCCCGCACCCCGCCATCCCATGATCCGACACTAGCAGCAGGTACGTCGTCTCCAACAGACCGCTCGCCTCCAACGCCGCACACACCCGCCCTATCTGCTCATCCGCGTTACGCAAACTCGCCCGATACCGCGCCGAAGCAGGCCCATACCGGTGCCCCATCTCGTCCGTCGCCGGAAAATACGCAAAAATCAACCCAGGCCAACGCCCCCCACGCTCCGCCACCGCCCCGATCAGCTCAAACCGCTCCGCCGTCAGCGCGTCGATCTCCAGCAGCTGCCCGAAAAACCACCGCACACCGCTGCTCGCCCAGTTATCCACCTTCCGATACGCTCCCCGCCGCACCGGCGTCTGAATCGTCACACTGAACGTCGCCTCCAGTATCTCGTAAACCGTCTCCGCCCGATAGTCCGCGTCCACGTCCCGATACGTCTTCGTCGTCGTGTAATCCACATACATCGCCCGCAACGGATCAAAATACTTGTTGCCCAGCACCCCATGATGCCCCGGCACCAACCCCGTCGCCAGCGTCGTCGTCACCGCGTACGTAATCGACGGCGCCACCGTCACCGCGTTGGCCACCCGAACACCCCGCCCCACCAGATACCGCTCTATCCCCGGCAACTGCCCCCCCCCCAGCATCTCGTCGAACACCTCCGAACGCACCCCATCCACGAAAAACACCACCGCCTTGCGCTCCGGCACCTTCACCCCCGGCCCCACCAGCGACACCGGCCTGAGCCTGCCGCACCCCGCCAACGCCAGCCCCAACCACAATAACACCCACCCCGACAACACCTTCTCCCGCATCGGCTTATCCTTCCACCCGTGCCCCGGTTGCATATGAGTCTACAGCCCGCTACAATGGCCACGCTGAGTATATTGTTTAACACCTTGCTGTAAAGGTATTTATGCTATACGCCCCCAAAAGGAGCCTTTGGGTTTAGCTCGTTATCCGCAGAACCCAGCAATGGGTGGCATGCTCAAGTACTCTTGAGCATGGTGAGCCGGATGCAAGCACGGCGAAGCAGCCAATATTATACCAATAACGATTGAGTTTTCAGACACAGCTTGACAACCTCATTGCCATAACTATTTCACGGACGCTTAATATGCCCGCTCCCACCGGCCCAGTCACAAACACCTCAACTGCCCACGCGCCGGCCCAGACCACCGTCGCCGTCAAAACCGGACCCTTACGCTGGCACATCACCGCCGGCTTCCTCACCCGACTCTTCCAACAAGACAGCCCCAACTGGCTCGACCTCGACCACGACCACCACGCCCAACTCGTAAAGGCCAACCCCCGCCGACGCACCTACCGCGTCCGCTTCGCCGACCTCGACCTCTTCGCCAAAACCTACCGACCCGCCGAATGGACCGACACCCTCAAATGGCTACTGCGACCCGCCCCCAGCGCCGCCGAATTCCACATCCTCCAACTCGCCCAACAACGGGCCGTCCCCGCACCGGCCCCCATCGCCTACGCCCAAGGCTCCCTCAAGCACAAACCCTTCGCCATCCTCCTCACCAAATCACTCTGCCCCGCCCGCTCGCTGCTCGACATCCTCTACGACCCCCAGCCTCCTGCCGAAACCGACCTCACCGCCACCCTCGACGCCACCGCCCGACTCGTCGCCCGCCTCCACTGTGCCGGCATCAACCACCACGACCTCCACCCCGGCAACATCCTCCTCACCGAGCACACACCAGGCCAAACCCAAGCCCACATCACCGACCTCCAGAACGTACGCACCCAGCAACGAAGCGGCCACGCCTCCGCCGACACCCTCCAACCCGCTCGACTGGCCAACCTCGCCCTGCTCTACAGCGGCCTGAGACTGCGACTGCCCCAACACCTCCTCGACCGATTCCTCTCCCGCTACCGACAAACCGCCCAGCCTCACCGACGCTGGACACCAGCCGAGCTCGACCTCTTCCAACAACGCCTGCTCCACTACGCCCACCGCCAGGACCGCCGCATCTGGCTCTCACGTGACCGCCGCGCCCTCCGCAACACCCCCTATTCCCAGCATATCAACATCGCACCCGGCTGGACCGCCCGCGTCTTCCTCCAAGCCAAGCACCCACCCAAAACATCCCAGGCCGCCCAACACCGCTACACCCCAAAAGACTGGCAAAAAGCACTCGCCCACCCACTCGCCCTGCTCCAGAACGGACACCCCCTCAAAAACGGAGGCCGCAACACCGTACTGCACCGCCCCCTCAACGTCCCACCAGCCAACCTTAACCTCGTCGTCAAACACTGCCGACTGCGACCAGGCCGCATAAAACGCTCGCTCGACATGTTCCGACGATCCCGCGCCCTACGCCAATATCACCAGGCCCATATCCTCATCAACCGATCGCTACCCACCGCCTGGCCTCTCGCCGCCCTCGAACACCGCTCACCCTTCCTCAACCAAAGCATCGTCCTTACCGAATTCATCCCACATGCCCATACCCTACTCCAACTCATCCAACAAGACAGCCTCCCCCAGGGCACACGCCGCCGCCAGCTCATCCACACCCTGGCCCACCTCCTCGCCCAGCTTGCCCGCAAAGGCCTACGCCACCGCGACTGCAAAGCCTCCAACCTGCTCATCCAAAATGCCTCCGAGCTCCCCAGCACCTGGCGCGTCTTCTTCATCGACCTCCACGGCGTCCGACGCTGCCTCGTCACCCACAGGCCCCAACATCACGCCGCCATACGACTCGCCGCCTCCCTCCTGCCTCACCACCCCAAAATCTATCGCACCGATTACATCCGTTTCCTCCGCCGCTATGCCCAACACCTCGACCTCACCGAAGCCGAAAACCCCCACACCTTCAAAAAACTCCTCCGCCGACTCGAGCGAAAGGCACGACACCACTACCACAACAGCCGCACCCACGCCCAAACCACTACCAACTCCCCCCACGCAAAAACACCGTAGCCCAGTGAACAACATCCCGTGAAACATCCACCCTAGCCCGCACAGTCTTCCATGATCTTCGTAAATGCCATCCTCCCCGAAAGAATCGACCCCACAAAACCGCCACCCGGCGTCGTCCACGCACCCGCCAGATACAACCCTGTCACCGGACTGCGATTGCTCACCCGATCCATATAGGCCTGGTGCAACCCCTGCTCAAAACCGTAAATCGCCCCCAGAGGATTGCCCGTATAACGACGATTCGTCAACGGACTGGCCGACTCCTTAACCTCGATCACCTCTGACAAATCACCCAGAACCGCCTCTTGGGCGCGACGAAGCAACACCTCCGCCCAACGCTGCTTCTCCCGACGATACGCTCCCTTGCGATTGGCACCATAGTCCGACTCATACTGACGCCAGGGCTCAAAACCCGTCAAACAGAATATCTTCACCGTCGACGTCCCCGGCCGCGAATAACCCGCATACATATTATCAAACACGCTGATACGAAACGGCACCTTCTCCACCTCCCCCCCCAAACACGCTCGGTAATCCGCCTCCGCGTCCTGGGCCGGCATCACCTGATAACCGCACGACGGAAAACGCCCACGAAGTTCCCGCTTTAATCCCAGCCACACGATAAACGTCGAAAAACTCGGCTGATAGCCGTCCACTCGCTTGCAAAAGTCCCGCGGCATCTCCCGCGACGACAGCATCTCCGTGAACGTGCTCGGCACGTTCGCATTGTTCACCACTATACCCGCCGGCAATAACGTGCCGTCCGCCAGCGTCACCCCACGCACTCGCTTGCCCGTCGTATTGATCCTTGCCACCGGCGAATTATATAGCACCTGCCCACCCGCACCCTTGATGATGCCTATCAACGCCGCCGTTAAATCGCCGCTACGATTCTTCACGTAAAACGTGCCGTTCTTGAGACAGTCACCAATCGTCACTCCGTAATAAAGACCCGATACCTGCGAAGGGGGCAACCCGTGAAAATCCCACAGACTCCCCAGAACCTTCTTCAATGCCTCATCCTTGACATAACCCTTCAAAAAAGACGCCAGCGTCTTCTTGCGAACCTTGTTCATCTTCGGGTAACGCCACGGAAACGTCAGCTTCGAATAAGAACCCCGCTGATGCAGCTTGTCCGCCTCCTCGGTGATTCCCACCAACTCATTGACAAACTTGCCTATGCCCCGACGCTCGTGCGGAAAATGCTTCGACAAAACCTCAATATAGGCCTGCGGGTCCTGTTGCGGTATCGCGATCTCCATATCGCCGATCTTCAACGCAAACACTTCCGAAAGACGCACCAGCTCCAGTGAACGCAATACCCCCAACTCCGCCAGCGTCCGCGCCGGCGCATTATTGTTCAATGCCGCCCCGTGCACCGACACCTCAAAATCGAACCGACCACCCGCCCGCGTAAACGACGTCGCGTATCCGCCCGCCTTGCTGTGCCTCTCCAACACCGTCACCCGTGCCCCCTGACGCGCCAGATACGCCCCACACGTCAAACCACCCAGACCCGACCCCACCACCACCACCGAATGCCCCTTCAGCGACACCTTCTCGCCCCCGTAGGTCAGACCAGGCCAGCCACCCAGACCCAAGAACAACGCCGACGCCCCCGTCCCCTTCAGAAACGCCCGCCTGTTAACGTCTTTGGCCAATATAGTGCTCATAGCGATTGTACCCCCTGATGCGCCACCTCCATACCTCCAGGCCGCCGATGCAGCGCACCCACGAAACCTAAACGATAGCATGGCCAGTAGAACTATTGCAGGACGCTGCCGACCCGGATTCAGCCCACCAGCACACCATGAGGCGCACCTGGCTCTCTATTCAATTATAGTACCTCATCAACCCGATTACTACAAACGACCAGACAAACACCCACCTCACCCGGGCTGGACCACCCACTCGACTCACCTCCTCGCCACGCCAGAGACCACAACCCCCCATAGGCCATGTGTTCGTACCCCCCCCCAGACATAACCATCGCATTGACAAACTGTTACAATCAGCCACACAATCCAGGACGCCAACCCGGCCTCGCCGGCTACCTACCTGGCTCCACGCCAAGGCCCGAGACCCTCGCGCCCAAGACGAAGGGAAAACCACTCACCGACGCCGACC
>CAYNXW010000215.1:0-5283 GCA_964401265.1 uncultured Pirellulales bacterium
CCCACATCGCCCTTGCAGAGCGCCAAATGCAGATTGGAATCGACGGCCGTCTCGTAGCCGATCAGCCGAAACATGCCACAATCGGTGGGCAGCTCGACCATCTCCACCGCCCGGACCAGCGATTCCCGCTTGAGCCGATACTCGATCAACTCGGCAATGGTCGTCATCTTGAGCCCGTGCTCCTGGCAAAACTCGATCAACTGGGGCATTCGGGCCATCGTGCCGTCGGGGTTCATAATCTCGCAAATCACCCCCGCCGGCTTGAGCCCCGCCAAGCGTGCCAGATCGACCGCCCCTTCGGTCTGCCCGGCCCGGACCAGGACCCCGCCCTCACGCGCCTGCAAGGGAAAGACATGCCCCGGCCTTACCAAATCGTCCGCCCGCGATTCCTCCCCCACCGCCGTGCGAATGGTCGCGGCCCGATCGCCGGCCGAAATGCCTGTGGTAATGCCCCGGCGGGCGTCGACCGTCACGGTAAAGGCCGTCCCCAGCGGCGCCGTGTTGTGGGCCGTCTGCGGGTGCAGTTGCAGTTCATCACAACGCTGCTCGGTCAGGGGCATGCAAATCATCCCCCGCCCGTGGGTGGCCATGAAATTGACGATTTCGGGCGTGACCAGCTCGGCCGCGCAGACCAAGTCCCCCTCGTTCTCGCGGTCCTCATCGTCCACCAGAACGATCATTTTGCCCGCCCGAATATCGTCCAATACTTCCTGAATACTGCTCAGTTCCATGTTTACCGAGCCCCTGCCCCGCCGTAACTAATTGTCAACAAACACCTTGGCCCGATCACGCTATCGTGAGCCTCCCCTGGATTATAGCGAAATTGCCCGGGTTGGGTAAGGCCAAATCGCCCGGAGAGCAGGCTCGGGGGAGAAGTTTTCTCTGACACGATTGCCGAGACGGAGGCCGTGGCCAGCGTTTTGCCCCTGCCTTACACATTGGGCCCAGCCCACGAGTGTATCATTTGCTGCTCTTGGGCAGTGTGGCTTGGAACTGGTAGGTGCCGGAGCCAACGGCATACACGGCCACGTTGTCCTGCAATCGCAGGAGTTTGACGCCTTCTGACTGGCTGGCGACTTGGCTGGACTGGGCCACGATGGCGGCCTCGCGGCCCGGGACGAAGACCGTGGCGGTGGTATTGGCCGGGATGGTGACGTCCATACGCAAGGCGTCGCCGTTACGTTGCCAGTTGCTTACGATCCGGCCGTGGATGGAGTCGTAGTGGCTCTTGACCCAGGTCAAATCGCCGACGACGGCGGGTTTGATGATGATCTTTTTGAAACCGGGGGCTGTCTCATCGGGGCGGATGCCTGCCAAGCCCTGATAGAACCAGGCGCCGGGGCTGGTGAAACAGGAGTGGATATGAGAGTAATAGCCATTCCACTGTTCCCAGAAGGTGGTCGCCCCCTGCGCGAGCATGTAGCCCCAGCCGGGATAGGTTTCCTGGCTGAAGACGGAGTAGAGCAGGTCGTTGCGTCCCATGTCCTGTAAGTACTGGATAAGGAAATAGGTGCCGAGCATACCGGTGTCGAGATGGCCCTTGTTTTTGACCATGATGCCGTCTTCAAGTTTCTGCATGATGGTTCCGCGCAAGTTCTTAGGCACGACGCCGGTCATCAGCGGCATCACTTGGTAGGATTGCTCATCGAGGGCATAGATCTGTTTCTGCTCATCGTAGAAGGCGTCGTGGATGAGCGGCCTGATTTCGTTGATCTTGGCGGCACAGTTCTGCGCGTCCTGGGTTTTCCCCAGGGCTCGCGCGCTTCGTTCGAGTATTTGCCACAGATAGACACGATAGCAGTTATTGAACACTTCACAGGCTATTTGAGGTGGCCAGTTATCGGTGTCCATCCCGCGGCCCGGGGCAACCCAGTCGCCGATAAACTGCCACTTGTTGTCTCCTTGTTGTCGCAGCACACCATTGTCGCCATAGTACCGCTCGAGAAACTCGACGTAGCGTCGCATCGGCTCATAGGCACGTTCGAGCAGACGACGGTCGCCGTAGTAAAGGTACAGCTTCCAGGGCATTGCGCAACCGGCTCCGCCCCATCCTGGTCCGCCCCCGGACCAAGACTCCGGGGCGGTATGGGCCAACTGACCGGTGGAGATGTTTTGCGAATCCAGCCAGTCCAGGACCCATTTGCCGTAAAAGGCCGCTGCGTCGTAGCCCATAATCATCGATTCAATGGAGACCTGCCCATCGCCGTAGCCCAAGCGCTCGCGATGGGGACAGTCTACCATATAACCGCCGAGATTGAGACAGCGGAGCGTCCACAGGTTCGTCTGGTAGATGCGGTTAAACAAGTCGTTGGAACAGGAGAAGGAGCCGGCGGTTTTCAGGTCTGTTTCGATCAAGAGGGCCTGGGCGTCACCCGGCTCCGGCTTGGTCGGCAGGCCTTGCACCGTGACGTAGCGAAAGCCATGGTAGTTGAACTTGGAACAGAACAGCTCGCCGGACTTGCCAGCGGAGATGAACTCGTCGACCTGGTTAAAAGTCTGGCCCGGTTTGTCAGCATAGACCATCCTGACCCGCTGGCCGGCCGGCAAAGGCGGCATCCGAAGTCGAAGGGAGCCGGTGAGGTTGGTGCCGAAATCGAGTTCCCAGGTATTCGTCCCCAGGGGTTTGCACGCTGCCAGGGGAATGACTTTGCCGATGCGGTTGGCAGGACAAGCCTGCTCGACAACCCCACCATGGGGGGCTGTGACTTCCTCGGCGGGAATCCATTGGCCACTCGAACAGTCGGGCTCACTCCAATCGGTAATTTCGCGACGGGCGTCAACACGTTCTCCGCCCATATTTCCCCAAGCCCAGGGGCCCAGGGCGGTGTAGTGGCTGGGCGCACAGGTCCAGGTTTTGTCGGTGCCGAGCCGTACCGGCTGGCCGTCGACGACCATGTCGATCTGCACCCGTGCGATGGGTCCGGCGCGATACCAGCCCATATCCATCCACAAACCAACGCAGTTAGATCCGGCATGCAGGAAGTTGGTGATGTCATAGGTCTTATAGAATGAACGTCGCGCGTAGTCGGACACGGCCGGCGCGAGCACCTCATCACCCACTTTGTGTCCGTTGACATACAGTTCGTAGTAGCCCATCACGTTGACATAAGCCAGTGCCCGCTCGGGAGCCCCAGTGAGTGTGAGGACCTTGCGAACCCAGGGCGCCGGGGCATTGGGGTGATCCCTGGTTTCTATATTGCCCCAGAGCCCACCGCCATATTTGGTGATTTCTCTGGCAGCGGCCCAGCTCGCATCGTCGAAGGCGGTCTTGCGCCAGCCGGTCAGTTCGCGATCGTGGGCCTTCCAGCCAGAGCCCGTATCGACGGTCAGGCGGCGTCCGTCGGCCAATTGCACCATCACTTGGCCGATCAATCCCGCGGGGTTGGGGCCTATGTCGCCATTGGTAGCCTTGACAGCAAGGATGTTCTCACCGGCCTGGAGAAACTCAGCGATCTTGGCCTTGTGGGGCGTGCGCCAGTCGCTGCCCGTCAGAGCTTCTTTGGCATTTACAAACAGGGTAAAGGCGTTGTCGGCACACATGGTTACGGATGCTTGTGAGATGTCGGCTTGGAGCGGCAGTTGCAGTCGTGCACGAAAGAAGACGTCGCCCGGCGGCGTCTGGTCGAGGGGAACGGCATGAGGAAACCAGATCCAACTGCATTTCTCGAGGCTGGGCATTGCCGGGGCCGTGAAGCGTGCTTTGATCCAGGCGGCGTCCCAGTCCTTATAGAAAGGGTCCTTGGAGCCTTTGGCCATGGAACCCGCTGGGCCTATCGGCGCTGAGCGCCAGTCCTTTGGATCAAGGAGTCCCATGGTCCACCGGGCGGGCGGGCTCCAGTTCGATGGGCGGCCTTTCTTGTCCCAGACGCGTACCTTCCAGTAGCACTGATCGCGTGAGAACAAAGGTTTGCCGCCATACTCCACGTGGACGCTCTGGTCCGAAGTGATTTGGCCGCTGTCCCAGAGATCACCCTGATGTTTTGCGAGCAGCTCTGGCGTGGATGCCACAAGGACGTGGCAGGCGGTTTGATAGTCGCCTTGGGTATCCGACTGGATCACCCAGCTGAGGCGAGGCCTGGCCACATCGATGCCGAGCGGATCGACACGGTATTCACAACGCAGGTTTGTCACGTCGGCAGCGGCAGCGGTAGCGGGAGCAACCTGGAGGCACAACAGCACGATAAGCGATGCTATGAGGTGGGCGGGCGTACGGCGCGGTATCGGCAAAGACTGATTGAAGGGCCAGGCTATTGAGGCTAGTCGTGATCGAATTATGGTGGAGCGAAACGCGATTCTGTTCATACGTAAGTTCCTTTGCTTAGACAGTAGGGCAATTACACCGCGAAGCACCCGGCACACTTGATCTCTCTGGCGTGTATGAACAATTCTAAAGAAACAGCTCAGGACGGGCAAAGACAATCTACGTTTTAAGGGGTTGCTCAGCCGATTGTCGGTACGCTAGAATAAGCACCACCTCGAATCAAAAAGGAGATGTGATGCAGGCTAACGAGCGAAAGAATGGCCTTGCTGGGCGGGTTGGGCAAGCCCTGTTTTCGGTGTCTAAGCGTGGTTTTTGGGGCCTTTGCTGCCTAGCGGTGGTGCTGTGCCTGCCGGCACTGTGTGGGGCTGAGGTGCCTTTGGCGGTGGCGAAGGAGGTCGTCGCGGGGTTTGACGCGGCGTTGGACGGCGGTATTGTAACGGAGGAGGCGGCCATTACCGATCTGGCCCATCGCTCGGTGCGTCAGTGCATATTGCCGAACCTGATGGAGCCGGTGCCGGGGCGGTTGCCCTACCGGTGGCTTTCCTTGGCGGAGCCGACCAACCAGGCCTACGGTGCGGGTCAGTGGATTTGGGATACGATGTTCGCGGTCAACGTGCTGGCGCCTTTGGGCGGCGAGGCGTACCTGCGGGAGGTGTTTGAAAATTACTGGTGGTACATCGACCACAATCCGGACGCCCCCAAGGGGTCAACACGCTACGGCATGGTGCCCTGCTATCTGCATTCGACGTGGAAGCAGCCGGTGTACTCACAGATACCCATTATGGGGTGGGGCTGTTGGTTGGTGTATCAGCAGAATCAGGACCGGGCACTGATCGAACGGGCCCTGCCTTACCTGATACTTTTCGACAAATGGTACAGCAGCGAGCGTGACGTCAACGGCAACGGTCTGATCGAATATGGCACTTACGAGAAGTTTTTTGCCGACTGGGCCAGCTGGGAACAGAGCGCGCGGTTCGAAACGTTTGACAACCACATTACTCTGGACGATCTGCATCTGACCG
>CAYNXW010000216.1:0-5272 GCA_964401265.1 uncultured Pirellulales bacterium
CAGGTTTTTCAGGCGGATATCATCCGGCGTGCGTACGAGCAGCGTAATGAGTTTCCCGACAACATTACCGACGACGCGCAGCTTGTCGAGGCGATGGGGCTGCCCGTTCGGGTGGTTGAGAGCCCCTCGAGCAACATCAAGATTACCTCCAACGAGGACATCGCCATCGCTGCTGCCATTCTCAAGGCCAGACCGAAGCCGAAACCGAAGGGTCCCGCCGGCCCCTGGGCTGCTGAACAGGGCTGGTGAGCCAGACGAGGTAATAACACGGCAGGCTGCATCTCTGAACCGGGTCCAGCGGTGCTGACAGAGAGCGAGCAGTCGAGCTCAACGCAGAGGAGAATCACAGTGGCGGATTACCTGCGAAACCTGCACCCTGTGCTGCAAGCGCTTTTGGCGACGTGTTTTACGTGGGGCGTTACGGCGTTGGGGGCGTCGATTGTCTTTCTGGCGAGGAGCATTTCCCAGAAGGTGCTTGATGCGGCGTTGGGCTTTGCGGCGGGGGTGATGATTGCGGCGAGTTACTGGTCGCTGTTGGCACCGGCCATTGAGATGGCTGAAGGCGGGAGTCTGCCTCGTTATGTGCCGCCGGCGGTCGGGTTCATTCTGGGTGGGGTGTTTTTGCGGATCTGCGACCGGCTGATCCCGCACCTGCACGTGGGGCAGCCTTTGGGCAACGCGGAGGGGCCTTCGACGACGTGGCGTAAGTCGGTGCTGTTGGTTCTGGCCATCACGTTGCATAACATTCCCGAAGGGCTGGCCGTTGGTGTGGCCTTTGGGGCCGTGGCGGCGGGGATTCCCGAGGCGACGTTGGGTGCGGCGGTGGCATTGGCGATCGGGATCGGGCTGCAGAACTTTCCGGAAGGTTTGGCGGTGTCGATGCCGTTGCGGCGGGAGGGTCTCAGTCGGCTCAAGAGCTTCTGGTACGGGCAGCTCAGCGGGGCGGTCGAGCCTCTGGCGGGGGTGATCGGTGCGGCGGCGGTTCTGGTGGCGCGGCCCTTGCTGCCTTACGCCCTTAGTTTTGCGGCGGGAGCGATGATCTTTGTCGTCGTTGAAGAAGCCATACCGGAGTCGCAAACGGGCGGTTTTGCGGATACGGCCACTCTGGGCACGATGGTGGGCTTTACGGTCATGATGGTGCTCGATGTAGCGTTGGGTTAGGCGGTCTTTTTCCGCGGTTTGGCGTCACTGGCGTATCGGCTGCGTTTGCTTTGGGGCGTTGGCGCCTATACTTATTAAGGAGTAGGCTTATCGCGCAGAATCAGTGGTGAAGGATGGGCCATGAGCGAACGGGTGATCGTAGCAGGCGGTACGGGCTTTGTTGGGCGAGCTTTGACGCGTCATCTGGCCGGGGCAGGCTATGAGCCTATCGTGCTGACACGTGGGGCCAGCCGCCAGGGCGTAAAGGATGAGCCCGGGCTGGTCCGTTGGGACGGTTTGAGTTGCGAGGGCTGGTCGCAGCAGCTTGAAGACAGTGTGGCGGTGGTCAATCTGGCGGGCGAGGGGCTGGGTGGCTGCCGATGGTCGCGGGCCAAGAAGCAGGCGATTCGCCAAAGCCGGCTGCAGGCAACCGAAGCGATTGTCGAGGGGCTGCGGCGTACTCGGAATCGCCCGGACGTTCTGGTGCAGGTTTCTGCTGTTGGTTATTACGGCAGTCGGGGTGACGAGATTCTGAGCGAAGAATCGCAGGCGGGAGAGGGGTTTCTGTCGGAATTGTGCCAGGAGTGGGAACGTGCGGCCGGGGTGGTGGTTGACTTAGGTATTCGGCTGGCGATTGCCCGGCTGGGCGTCGTGCTGGGTGGCGAGGGAGGGTTTATCCGTCAGGTTCGCCCCGCCTTTATGAAGTTGGCCGGGGGCACGCCGGGTGACGGGCGGCAATGGATGAGCTGGGTGCACCGAGACGACGTCGTGGGGGTCCTGCGGTGGCTGATGGAGACAGAGGCCTGTCAAGGGTCCTATAACGTGGTGGCCCCCAGCCCTGTTCCTGCCGGCAGTCTGTTCAAGTCGCTCGGCGCGGCGCTGCACCGGCCGTGTTGGATGCCGATGCCCGCCTTGGGTTTGCGGGCAGCGTTTGGCGAAATGGCCGACGAAGTGTTGCTGGCCAGTCAACGCGTTGTGCCGGCGCGACTACTCGAAGCCGACTACCCTTTTCGCTACGAGCATCTTCAACAGGCCCTTGATGACATTTTTCTTCATCGGCCCCTGTCCAGGAGGACCAGTCATGACACTTGCTGAATATTTCGAGAACGCTCAAGGGCTCGGTGTGCTGGCAACGGCCGACAACCAAGGTCGTGTGGATGTAGCCATTTACGCCCGCCCGCACGTCATTGACGAGGAGACCGTCGCCTTTATCATGCGTGAACGGCTGAGCCATCACAATCTCAAGTCGAACCATCACGCCGCTTACCTGTTCATCGAGCAAGGCGCGGGCTATCAAGGCAAACGCCTGCACCTGACCAAGATTCGTGAAGAGACCAATGCCAGCCTGATCGCTTCCTTGTGCCGACGCGACGACTGTATCTCGTCGAGCGCGGACCAGGCCAACAAGTACCTTGTCTATTTTCAGATCGACAAAGTCCGTCCTCTCGTTGGGGGCAGCGAAGGGCCTGGCCCGTCGTCCAGTGCCGGGCCAGCCCTTTCGTGAGAGGCCCGGTTCGGTCCGCCCAGAGCCTGCCGGCTTGATTGGGAGGGGGCCAGGCGTTTATAATGGGATAGAAGACTGCTCTCATGCAAGCCTTGCCGGCGACATGTCGAGCCCATAACAGAAAAGCCTGTGTTGCCGAGCCTGGACAGGCCCTTTCGCAGGTGTCCGGCGTCTGGTCCGTCCGGTTGTGGCGTAGGTTGGGGCAAAAGGAGAACCGGCCAATGGCATTTATCCGTCTGCCGCAGGCTCGAGGATATGGGCAAGCCCAACAGTGGTTCATGCCGATCTTCTCAGGCCTTCGCCGGGCCCGTATGGCGTGGGCACGTATTTTGCTTGTTCTGCTGGTGTTGGCCTGGCCGGTGCGTCTCGAGGCCGTTGAGCCGGTCGGGTCTTCGGCTAATCCTTCAGTTGCGGCTTATCGGTCGGGCCATGTTCTGGTGCTGCTTTCGGCCGATACTAACCGAGATGGCCAGCTGGACCCTCACGAGAACCTGCTCGGTGTTGAGCCGGCGTTGAGAGGGCAGGTCGCCCGTCGCATTGCCCTTGCCCGCGGCCGGCAAGTGCTGCGTGTCAAGCTACCTGCGGGCAAGAGCGTTTCTGAAGCCCTGGCGGAGAACTGGGCAGGCAGCGACGCACGCATCCGTGCTGTCGAGCCCGACTACCGTCTCTATGCCGACGTCATACCGAACGATCCTTGCTTCGTCGATCTTTGGGGGCTCCACAATACGGGGCAAACCGACGGGACCGCGGACGCGGATGTGGACGCTCCCGAGGCGTGGGATATCACGACGGGGTCATCTGATATTATCATCGCGGTTATCGATAGTGGCATCGATTACCTTCACGACGATCTGGCCGATAACATCTGGATCAACGAGCAGGAAGTGCCCGACAACGGCGTCGACGACGATGGCAACGGGTATGTCGATGATGTCTTCGGTTACGATTTCGCTGCGGATGACAACGATCCAAGTGACGCCGCCGGTCACGGCACGCACGTTGCGGGCACGATTGCCGCACGGGGCAACAATGGCATGGGCGTGGTTGGTCTCACCTGGCAGTGCCGCCTCATGGCTTGCCGCTTTCTCGACGCTAACGGCGTGGGCTATACCTCCGATGCGATAGACGCCATCAACTATGCGGTTGCAAATGGGGCTCGAATCCTCAACAACAGTTGGGGTGGGGGCGATTTCTCGCAAGCCCTTGAGGCCACGATAGCGGCAGCCGGCGAGCAGGGTGTTCTCTTTGTCGCCGCGGCCGGCAACGGTTCCGACAATACGGATTTCGACCCGCACTACCCCTCCAGTCTCGAGCTTGACAGCATCGTATCTGTCGCCGCCACCGACCACGACGACCAGCTGGCAGGTTTTTCGAATGTCGGTGTCCAGTCAGTCGATCTGGCCGGGCCAGGTCTTGCTGTCCGCAGCACCTATCCCGATTTTACCACTTTCTTCCTGGAGGACTTCCAGCAGGCTGCCGTCCCTACGTTGGCCGGGACGCAAATGACCAGCCAGGGCCCCGCCGATCGATGGGGCGTCATCTCGGCTTTTCGCGGCGGCCCCAGCAATATCGCCGCACGTGCGGACTGGCAGAACAGCAGTCCCTACCTGGGTGGCAGCGACGGTTCGCTGTTGACCGGACCGCTCGACACGACGGGGCTTCGCGGCATGAGCCTGCTGCTCGACTATGCGATCCAGATCGGCCCGACCGACCTGTTTCTCATCGACGTCTACGACGGCACCGAGTGGCACAATGTGTTTTCCAGTGAGGGGGTCACGTTTTGGCCTCTGGCCAGTATCTACCGGACGCTATCAGTCGATCTTGCTGACCGCTACCGCAGTGCGGCTATGCAGCTGCGTTTTCGCTGGGTTACCGATGCCGGCGACAATCTCTATTACGGCGTCGAAATCGATAATATTCGTCTACGCTGCCTCGGCAATGACTACAGCGAGGCCTACCACAATCTCAGCGGTACCTCCATGGCTACACCTCACGTGGCTGCCGCTGCGGCGATGCTGCTCAGTCAGGACAGCACCATGCCCTTGCATGATCTCAAGGCCCGTCTGGTGTGGACCGGCGACGTGCTTGACGTGCTGGAATCCAAGACGCTTTCGGGACGTCGTCTCAATGCCTACCAGGCCCTGAGCGTACCTGTCGGGCTTAATGTCTTGACACCGAATGAGGGCCAACGCTGGGCCATCGGCTTTGATCAGGCCGTGGTCTGGACCTCGATCGGTGGTGGACCCACCGTCAACATCTTTCTCGTTAAAGGCAATACGGTGGTGGAGTTACTGGCTGGTGAATGGCCTAATAACGGTGTCTTTAATTGGCACATCGACAACGCTTTGTCTGTGGGGGACGACTATCGCATCCTCGTCGATGACGGCAACGACACTGACCTGAGCGATATGTCATTTTCGCTGGTCAAGGTCGCCCCGGTGTTTTTCAGCGACTTCGAGGACGTCGACACCGGCTTTCGCATCGACAACGATGCTGGCGTTGGGAATGGCCTCTGGCACGTCAGCGCCGATTGTCTTGCCGCCCTGACCGGCGACGGAGGCAATCACGCCCTCTACTACGGCCTCGATGGACTCTGCAACTATAATGCCGGTGATACTGAAGGCGTCG
>CAYNXW010000217.1:0-5213 GCA_964401265.1 uncultured Pirellulales bacterium
GGTGATCGAGGAGCATCATAAGCGGGGTATTTCGGCGTTGGGGTATATTACGCTGGGCACCAATTGGAAATTCATGCGGGATAATTACGACCAGCCGTTCATTCACAGTGAGGTGGCTGCGGACGGGTTGGTGGTTGATTACAACGGTCTGTGTCTGAACACTCCCGGGTATCTAGAATTGGTGGAAGCGTACACGCGGGAGGTGTTAAGGCACTATCCGGTGGACGGGATTCGTTTTGACATGCTGTTTTCTCCCAAAGGTTGTCTTTGCGCGGGCTGTCGGGCATTGTATCGGGAGCTTTACGGCGAGGCGTTGGTAGATTGGGGCCAGGTCGATTGGCGTCGCAAGGAGGAGTTTTATCTGGAGAGTCTGCGGCGGCCCGGGAGGCGGCTGATCGCAATCAGGGATGCCATCAAGCCTTCGGTAGAAATCTGGCAGAATCATGTCAATCTGTATTCTGAATGTGATGTGAATGTGGGGCGACTGCAGGATATTGCTTACATTGAGTTTGGCGCGCCGGGGCAGTTGCTGATATTGAACGGGATTTTGGACAAGCAGGGCATTATCATCGGGCAGACGCTCAAGAGTCCGATACGGCGGAAGATCATGGCGTTGGGGGCGCGGTGCTACCAATACGCGGCGGCGAGCGAGATGGATCAGCGGACGGTGCTGCCGCGGGCCGACAAGACGGACTGGTTTTATAACGACCTGGGGCCATTTTTTGCGATGGTGCGTGACGTTCAGCCTTATCTAGAGGGGGCGTCGGCGTATGCCCACGTGGCGGGGGTTTACAGCGAGGCGACGCGTTATCGTTACGGAGGTTTTGATCGCGAGGGTTACTTGAAGGTTTGTGACGGTTTGACGCAGACGTGTCTGAAGTCATCGTTGCCGTTGAACTGGGTGAACGTGCTGGACTTGGCGAGTAAGGATCTGAGTCGTTACCGGGTGCTGGTGTTGCCGGAGACGTCGGGTTTGACGTCGGGGCAGTTGGGTCGGCTTCGTGACTACGCAGCGGGAGGAGGCAACCTGTTGGTGGTGGGTGATGCTCTGCGGCATGATGAGCAAGGCCGGCGGAGGAGAGACTTTGCGCTGGCGGAGGAGATGGGGCTGACATGGCGGCAGAAGCAGTCGCGGACGTTTGCGAAATGGACGTGGCGGAACGGGTGTTTTGATGGGGGTAAGGCGACGATAACGGCGGCCAAGGGCGGCAAGTGTGTAGTGAGCGTTTGGGCGCGGGAGCCGGGAGCAGCAATCGACAAGATTTATCTGACGCAGGACGAGTCGTTTGTGGCGAGCGATGAGACGGTGGCGGCGTTGTGGGAGGGGATACGCTGGGAGGCGGAGGACTGGCTGGCGAATGTGGGTCGCGGCGGAGGTCAGTGGGAAAAGCGTACGAAGCTGCCGGATTACACGGGGGCGGGCTACATTGTGTGTGATGGCGGTGGGGTGGTGAAGGAGGCGGGGCAGGCGGCACAGGAGGCCGCCGAGGTGAAGTACGAAGTGTTCTTGCCGGCGGCGGGGCGGTGGTATGTTTGGCTACGCCAGCAGTCGCCGAACAGTGGACAGGATTCGGTGCATGTGGGGCTGGGCGGCGAGGTCATGGCGTCGGTGAATTTTGATGTTGAGAATCGCCAGTCGCATCCGGAGGTTCGCTCGGCAGCGCGGTGGCACGTGGTGGATCGGTGGGCCGGTGGCGAGGTGGCGGCAGAGACGGCTTTGAAGAGCGTAGCGGTGACAAAAGCGCGACGGGGCAAGACTTTGTTGGCCCTAGAGTGCGACGGGGTCGAGGCGCCTTTGTTGCACGTGAATGAGGTGGGCCAGGGCAGGGTGGCGTATCTGGCGAGTTCGGATTTGCCGGAGTTGACGCTGAAGGTGTTGCGTTGGCTGGCGGGGGGCATGCCGGTGGTGACGGAGCCTTCGGAGAAGCAGGTAGTGCTGACGCGTCAGGCGGCGCAGGGGCGGTGGGTGCTGCATTTGTTGAGCGATGGGGACTACCGGGTGCAGTTATCGGACAGGTTCACGTCGGCTGGTCGGGTGATTGAACAGTACCCGGCGCAGGGCTGGTCTTACGAGACGCTCAGGCGTGCTGGGTGTCTGGAGATCAGAGTGCAGGGCGAGGCACCGGACCGATTGCTGGTACTGGAGTAGGTGGGGGGCGAGACTGACGGGGGGGTGTAGAGAGCGGGTCGGTGTCAGTTGCGTTCGGGGTGTAGCTGGAGTTTGGCGGCGAGGAGGATGTGCTTTAGTTGTTCGGTGGTCTGGTTGTCGAGGAATTCTTTGGTGAAGTCGAGGTGGAAGCGGCCGTGGAAGTTGAGGATTTCTCTCTGGACGTCGCGTCGGTTCATGTTGGCGATGGTGAGGGCTACGTCGTTACGATTGGCGTTGATCCTGGACACGGCTACCATTCCTTTAGAGGCGGGTTTGCATTTAGAGACTTTACCAGGACCGCAACGTTGGGCGTGTGGAACCCGCGTGAGCGGCCGTGGCAATGTCAGGTATACTGAAGGCACGGGTCATTTCTGAGTGCCTTAGACTGTTGCACTTATGAGATCGGCTAGAGGAGGGAGGGACTTGGGCGGTAAAGGGGTGGTTTGGTGGAATCGGTGTTTTCATGGCGTGTGCGGGGTGGGCGGAGGCAAAAAAAGTTTTGCTCTGGGGGCGGGGTCTGATAATGTGCAGGGATGGACACACGTGAGTTGGAATATGATTTGCCGGAGGGGTTGATAGCGCAGGCGCCGGCGCGGCAGCGGCGTGAGTCGCGGCTGTTGGTGCTGGATCGGGCGACGGGCGCGATGGCGCATCGGCGTTTTGCGTCGTTGGGGGAGTGGTTGCGGGCCGGGGATTGTCTGGTGCTGAATGAGAGCAAGGTGCTGCCGGCGAAGTTTCGGATGCGTCGGCGTACGGGAGGGCAGGTGGAGGGGTTGTTTTTGCGGTTGACGGAGGAGGGGTATTGGGAGGCGTTGTTGCGTAAGGCGTCGCGGCTGAAGGAGGGGGAGGTGCTGTCGTTGGAGGGGCGTGGTGTGGAGGCAGAGGGGGGGGCGGTTAAGGATTCGTGTGAGGGGGTGCGAATGCGGGTGGTACGGCGGGTGGAGAAGGGGACGTGGTGGCTGGCGTGTGAGGGGGGCGGGGGTCATGTGGCGGTGTTGGAGGAGTATGGGTGGACGCCGCTGCCGCCTTATATTCGGCGTAAGGCGGTTGACGCGGCGCAGGACGCGGTGGATCGGGAGCGTTATCAGACGGTGTACGCGTCGCGGGAGGGGTCGGTGGCGGCGCCGACGGCGGGTCTGCATTTTGATGAGGCGTTGCTGGCGGAGTTGCGGGGTAAGGGGGTGTTGGCGGCGCGGGTGAGTCTGCACGTGGGATTGGGGACGTTTGAGTCGGTGGCGGCGGAGCGTGTGGAGGATCACGCGATGCACAGTGAGTATTACCGTGTGGAGGCGTCGGAGGCGGCGTGTATCAATGAGGCGCGGGCACGCGGGGGGCGTGTGGTGGCGGTGGGGACGACGGCTGTTCGGGTGTTGGAGACGGTGGGGTGCGCAGGGCAGGTGGCGGCGGGTTCGGGTTGGACTCGGTTGTTGATCGTGCCGCCTTACGAGTTCAAGGTGGTGGACGCTCTGGTGACGAATTTTCATTTGCCGCGGACGACGCTGCTGGCGTTGGTGTGTGCGTTGGGAGGGGGCGAGCATGTGCTGGCGGCTTATCGCGAGGCGGTACGTTTGCAGTATCGGTTTTACAGTTATGGGGATGCGATGCTGGTGATATGATGAAGGACTACCCGGAGTTTTCGGAGTTGGCGCTGGCGGATCGGGCGGTGTTGCATCCGTTGTTTAGGCGGGTGGGCAACGGGATATCCGAGTTTACGTTTGCGAACCTGTATTTGTTTCGGGAGAAGCACTCTTATCGGATTGCGCGGTTGGGGGGTGACTTGTACGTTGTGGCGGGGCAAGATGGGGGGGAATCTTTTTTTATGCTGCCTTTTGGTTTGTGCGAGGACGGTCTGCTGGCGGATTTGTTTGATGGGTTGGGTGTGATGAGGGCGGTGAGCGAGTCGCAGTCGCAGGTGCTGGCGGGCAAGGGGTACGTGGTGGCGGAGGACCGGGACAATTTTGATTATCTTTACAGCAGGCGGGAGCTTGTGGAGTTGTCGGGTAGAAAATTTCACAAGAAGAAGAATCATGTGAATGCTTTTTTGCGGGAGTATGATTACGAGGGGCAGCCTTTACGGGAGGAGTATCGGGAGGAGGCGTTGGCAATTCTGGAGGGGTGGGCCGCGGCGCGGGACGGGGTAGCTGACTACGTTGCGGCGAAGGAGGCGTTGGAGAACATGTGGGAGTTGCAGCTTTGCGGGGGCATTTACTATGTGGAGCAGCAACCGGTGGCGTACACGCTGGGTGAGGAGAACGCGGGTGGGAGCAGTTTTTTGATACATTTTGAGAAGGCGATTCGTGCGGACGAGTTTCGGGGGATTTATCAGTTTGTCAATCAGGCGTTTGCTTCGATTCTGCCGGAGCAATATGAGACGATCAATCGGGAGCAGGATTTGGGGGACGCGGGTTTGCGCCAAGCCAAACAGAGCTACAATCCGGTGGGTTTTGTGAAGAAGTGGCGTGCGTGGAAGGCGGAGCCGCGGCGGGCTTGCGAAGCTCATGCGTGTGCGGTGAAGACCATAGGCTCGTTGGGTGGGCCAGTCAGGAAGGTGGTGTCAAGATGAGAGGTAAGCGTCTGGCAAAGAGAGTCTATGCATGGCTGTTTCCGCGGCGAAGCAAGGAGCAGGCTGAACTTGCGTATTGGCGGGAGCGTAAAGCAGCTGAAGGAGACTTGGCGGGTGAGCATTATGCGTATTTTTATACGGCGCACTTTGGTTTGGCGCGGGAGTTTTATGAGGGTAAGCGTATATTGGACATTGGGTGCGGGCCCCGGGGAAGCCTGCAATGGGCGGATATGGCTGCGGAGCGGGTGGGCATGGATCCGCTGGCGGAGGAGTATGCGAAGCTGGGCGCGGCCAAGCAGCAGATGAGTTACGTCAAGGGATATTCGGAGGCCATACCGTTTGATGACGGTTATTTTGACGTGGTGTGCTCTTTTAACTCTCTCGACCATGTCGCTAATGTTGATCGTACTGTTAGCGAGATTGGCCGAGTGACCAAATCGCAGGGGCTGTTCCTGCTGCTGACGGATGTTAATCATCAGCCGACGCCGACGGAGCCTATTT
>CAYNXW010000218.1:0-5177 GCA_964401265.1 uncultured Pirellulales bacterium
AGCTGGATAAGCTTGCCGGTGACGCGGTGGATATTCTCGTCAACGAAAAACTCATCGCCCGAGGCGAGGTGTTAGTGGTAAACGATAATTTTTGTGTTCGGGTAAATGACATAGTTCCGGGAGTGAGCGAACGCGTATGAGAGCATAGACCGGCAGGTGGCCTGGACGCTTTTTCGCCGAAGCGTTCTCTTAGAGGCCTTGTGTCGGGTGGATAGTGGATCGGAGCAGTCAGAGACCCTCATTGCCAGGCTGGAGAGACCCATGGTCGCATGGTGCCTAGAAGCACGCATGGCGATATGCCTCGTTGGTGTTGCTGGGGTATTGGCGGGGGCTGTGTCGCTACAGGCACAGCAAGTCAGTGAAATATCGGCCAACGAGAGCGGCACGTCCGTTGAAGAGTCAAGCTCTGCGCGGGCGAAGCTTCGCGACAAGCCCGATGGTGACGGCGGAACCGGTGTGCCGGTGCGTGAGTCGCAGGAGGAGCATCGGGTGGGCGCGGATGCCGCCGCTGCACATATGGCCGTGCCGACAACCACGTCGAGCGAAGCGCCGGCCCAGGCCGCTGCGCCGCTTGACGAGTCGCCTGCTTCTGAGGCAGGCTCCATCTTGCCAGACGCGGTGGGGGCCCCTGCTGTGCCGGTGGTTGAATCGCAGGTCGTCAAGAAGCGTCGCACTCAGACACGCCCGAGTGACGGCGGTTCGACCAGTCTGCCCTCGCCCGCTTCGATGTGGCGCACTGTGGGTGCTTTGCTGATCGTGCTGGCGGTTATCATTGGGGCGACCTATTTGTTCCGGCGTTTGACGCTGGGGCGTCAGATTGGGGGGCGTTCCCAAGGCATCGAGCTGCTGGCCCGAAGCAGCGTCAATCCGAAGCAATCGCTCTGTCTGGTCAAGCTGGGCCGGCGGCTGTTGCTGGTGGGGTTAAGCCCGAACCATATGGCTGCCCTGGAGACCATCGAGGACCCCGATGAGGTCGCCCAGGTCATGGGGCAGTTGGAAGCGTCGCAGTGGCATTCGGTCAGTAACAGTTTTGCCCGTTTGTTTCAACGGGAGGGCCAAAGCTATGTCGGGCCGGACCAGGAGGCAGCGATGAACGATGATCACGTAGAGAGCAACAGTGAGTCTTGGCGTCAGGCGCGAGGCGAATTGGGCAGTCTGTTGAGCAAGGTGAAGGGACTCTCGCGAATGCGATTTCGGTCTTGAAGGTCAGGTTGGATTAAGCCAAGGGATGGCGAGCGAATGTCACGGATGACGCGGACATGTCTGTGTGTGTGCACGATATTGGCCGCCCTGGCTGCGCCTCCGGTATGGGCGCAAACGGCCGAGTCTGCGGCGAGTACGGCCAGCGTGCCTGCCACGGGGACGTCGGGGCCTCAGTCGTGGAGCGACCCGGCTGGTCTGCTCGACCAGGCCACCAAGCCCGAAAGACTGTCGTCGACGCTCGAGATACTCCTGTTGATCACGGTGCTTTCGCTGGTGCCGGCTATTCTCGTCATGACCACCTGTTTCACGCGTATCGTGGTGGTGCTCGCGCTGTTGCGTCAGGCCATGGCGACGCAGCAGCTGCCCCCCACGCAGGTTATTACCGGGCTGGCGCTGTTCATGACGCTGGCGGTGATGGGCCCCACATGGAGCCGGATTAACACGTATGCCATTGCGCCTTACGTCAGTCCCGCCCAGGGCGAACAGGCCATTACCCTCAACGAAGCGTGGGGGCGTGCCAAGACGGCCGTTCGCGCCTTCATGATCAGCCAGATCGAGCATACCGGCTCCACCGAAGACGTCTACATGTTCATGGAATACAACTCGCCCAGTCAGACCGTCCAGGCCAAGCTACAGGACGAATCGCTGCAATGGCAGGACGTGCCCATGACCTCGTTGATACCGGCCTTTATGACCAGCGAACTCAAGCAGGCGTTCGTCATGGGCTTCTACATCTATTTGCCGTTTCTGATCATCGACATGGTGATCGCTTCGATCCTGATTTCGATGGGCATGATGATGCTCCCGCCGGTGCTTATTTCACTGCCCTTTAAGTTGTTGTTGTTTGTGCTGGTGGACGGCTGGCAGTTGGTGGTCGGCTCGTTGCTACAGAGTTTTGTGCACCCGCCGTGGTAGGGCGGACGTGAAAGGAATGTGTCATGGGACCGGATATGGCGTTGGATCTGGGTCGACAGACCTTGATGACAGGCCTGACCATTGCGATGCCGCTGCTGATCGTGGGGCTGGTGGTGGGTGTGCTGGTCTCGGTGCTCCAGGCGGTCACTCAAGTGCAGGAGATGACGCTGACATTCATACCGAAGATTATTGCGATGGCGCTGGCGGCCATGATCTTTTTACCCTGGATCATGTCGCAGCTGCTCACGTTCGCCTCGACGATGTTTACCTCGGCGGCGGGACCGTGAGCTCTTACGTCAAGCGTGTGCGCTCCGGTGGGCAGCAAGAGGCTCCCGGAGCGGTATGTCTGATGAGATTCGCCGTGATGTTGATTAGCGAGAATTGATTGAAGCAAGATGGGCTTTCTGGAACCGATACAACATTTGTTCGAGCAGGGACCGGTGTTTCTGCTGGTGCTCTTTCGCATCGGCTCGCTGACGCTGGCGGGACCGGTACTGGGCTCGGCCAGCATCCCCGCCAAGGTGAAAATACTCTTCGCCCTGGCTCTCAGTGCCGCCGTCTTCGGTCTGGTGCCTGCGGCGCCGGTGGTGGTGAATTCATGGGCTACGCTGACGGTCGGGGTGGTTCACGAACTGTTGATCGGTTTAGCGATGGGGTTCATGTTGACGTTGATGTTCCAGGGGGTTCAGATTGGCGCCGAACTGGTCAGTCAGCAAATGGGCCTGAGCTTTGCCAGGCTGGTCGATCCCAACACCCAGGTTACGACCACGGTGCTATCGCAGTTTTACATGCTGCTGGTGACGATAATCTACGTGCTCATGAACGGCCACGTCGTGCTTATTGGCGCCCTGGTGCAGACCTTCAAGACCGTACCTTTGATGGGGGCGACCTACAGCCAGGGCATGCTGGAGTTGATGGTGTCGGTGTTGACGGGCTCGTTTGCCCTGGGCATTCGAGTGGCCGGGCCGGCGTTGGCGGCGGTTTTTCTCGCGACGCTCGCTTTGGGTTTTATCTCGCGAACGATGCCCCAACTGAACATTCTCGCCGCCGGTTTTCCCTTACGGATCGCTCTGGCCATGGTGTTGCTTGTCGCCTCGCTGGGCGCCGTCGGTGTGTTGTTTGCCAACGATCTGACCGCGATGTTCGCTGTATTGGGTCGCATGTTCGCCTAGTGCACGATGGAGCATGCACCGTAGAGAACGACAAAGAAATCAGATGAGTTACTGTTACTAATAACGAGATAGCGTGATGCCGGCAGATACCGGAGACAAAACAGAAGCCCCAACCCCCCGCAGGCTCCAGGAAGCACGCGAGCGAGGCCAGGTCGCCAAGAGTATGGACCTCTCGGCCGCGATCGGTCTGTTCGCCGGGCTGCTCTTGCTGCACTGGTATGGGCCGACGATTCTCGAAGGGTTCATGTCGCTCATGCGCGAGTCCTTCCGCCTTGATGAACTGCCCAGCGACGGGCGTTTGGCCCTGGCGGTGGCCTTGGGCACCTTCATGCGACACGCCGCGGGCCTGCTGCTGCCGTTTCTGTTGGTGCTCGCTATTGTGGCTATTGTTGTGAACGTGGCACAGGTGGGCTTTATCTTTTCGGCCCATTCGCTCGAACCGTCCCTGGGCAAACTCTCGCCCATCAAGGGCCTGGGGCGACTTGTATCCAAACGGACCGCCGTGCGGTTCGCCATGAGCATGGCCAAGGTTGCCATCATCGCCCTGGTGGCCTACTACACGGTCAAGGCGTTCCTGCCGCGATTATTGACACTGCCGGGGTTGAACTTTGTGGAAGTCATAGGCCTGGGCGCCCACCTGATGTTTCTGCTGGGTCTGCGTCTGGCCGGCGTGCTGCTGGTGCTCGCGATTATCGATTACGCCTACCAGAAATACCAGATGTTGCAGGACCTGCGCATGACCAAAGAGGAAGTCCGCGAGGAGCTCAAACGCATGGAGGGCGACCCCACCATGCGTCAGCGTCGCCGACAGGTGGCCCGCCAGCTGGCCGCCCAGCGCATGAGCCAGGCCGTTCCCAAGGCCGACGTCGTCGTCACCAACCCCACCGAATTGGCCATCGCCCTCAAATACGATCATGAAAACATGGCGGCTCCCAAGGTTGTCGCCAAAGGGGCAGGCTACATCGCCCAACGCATTCGTGAACTAGCCAACGAAAACGGTGTCCCCATCGTCGAACGCAAACCGCTCGCCCGGGCCCTGTTCAAGGCCTGTGATATCGGCGATTACGTGCCGGCCGATCTGTATCGGGCGGTGGCCGAGGTGTTGGCGTATGTGTTCGAACTGGCGGGCAAGGGATACCGCCGCCGGGCGACCGGGTAAGAAACAACAGACAAGACAAGCAATGCAGACAAAGGTAAGGCAAGGTAATTAGAGTATGGCAACGGCAACCGCTTCAGTACGCTTAGGATGGCTCGCACGCCTGCAAAACGCGCGCGAACTGATCCTGCCTATTGCCGCGGTCAGCCTCATCTTCGTCATGCTCATTCCGCTGCCCACCTGGTTCATGGACGTCCTGCTCGCAGCCAACCTTGCCTTTGCCGCCGTCGTGCTGCTGACCACCATCTATGTCACCAGCCCGCTCGAGTTTTCCGTCTTCCCCTCGCTGTTGCTTGCGGCGACGCTGTTCCGTCTGGTGCTCAACTGCGCCACGACACGGCTCATTCTTACTGCCGGCGAAGCCACCGGCGAGCCCACCGCCGCGGCCGGCCACGTGATTCAGGCGTTTGGCAACTTTGTCGCGGGCGGTTCGCTTGCCGTCGGCCTGATTATCTTTATCATCCTCATCGTTATTCAATTTGTCGTCATCACCAAAGGCGCCACACGCATCAGTGAAGTGGCTGCTCGCTTCACCTTGGACGGCATGCCCGGCAAGCAGATGGCCATTGACGCCGACCTCAACGCCGGGCTCATCAACGAGGGCCAGGCGCGACAACGACGCGAGACCATTTCCAACGAGGCTGACTTCTACGGAGCCATGGACGGTGCCAGTAAATTCGTCCGCGGCGACGCCATCGCCGGCATCATCATCACCCTCGTCAACATCATGG